>NZ_JBDOQR010000042.1:0-41224 GCF_039839315.1 Phaeobacter sp. CAU 1743
TCGCCCTCACGGGCATGCTGGCTGCGGGTGAGTTCGGTCCAGGCCATCGTGGTCTCCGTTCAGTGTCGTACCCGAACAGAAACACAACCTCCTGAACTCACTCAATTAGTTTCAAATCGGGCTCTGACACCAATGGCCGAGGATGGCCCTGACGTTCAGCAGGTCGAAGTGCCGATGCGCGACATGAACCGGGTGATGGCAGAGCTGAAACCCAGCGTGCTGATCTGCGATATCGAGGGCGCCGAGGCAGAGCTGTTGCCAAAGATGGACCTGTCCTCGCTGCGTGCGGTGCTGATCGAAACCCATCCGCAATGGATCGGCAAGGCAGGCATCCGCAAGGTCTTTCAATGCCTTGATGCCGCGGGTCTGGTGTTCTTCCCGCGCTGGTCGCATGGCAAGGTCGCCGTGTTCCGGTCCGACTGGTAGGACCATGCGGTATCTGGCCATCCTGACCCTGCGAAACGAAGGTGCCTTTCTGCTCGAATGGCTGGCCCATCACCGCGCCGTGGGGTTCACTGATTTCCTTGTCTTTTCAAACGACTGCCAGGATGGCACCGACAGGATGCTGGACCGGCTCGATGACCTTGGCCACCTGACCCATGTGCGCAACGACGGCCCCTACGGCAAGGGTGGCATCCAGTTCAGCGCCCTGAAGCTGGCGGACCGGCACCGGCTGGTGAAAAAGGCCGACTGGATCATGGCGCTGGATATCGACGAGTTCGTCAATATTCACGCGGGCCGTGGTCAGTTGGGCGACCTCTTGGAAGCGCTGCCAGAGGCCGACGCCATCCCCCTGACATGGCGGCTGTTCGGTAGTGGCGACACCCTGCGCTATGAGGACACGCCGGTGACGGAGCAGTTCACCCGCTGCGCCCCCGAGGTGATCCACTGGCCCTGGCGCGCGGCGATGTTCAAGACGCTTTATCGCAACGACGGCACCTATCGCAAAACCGGGGTGCACCGCCCGCGCGGGGTAGAGGACGACAGTGCGCTGGAACAGTTCCGCTGGTTCGATTGCGAAGGGCGAGAACTGGGGCCGCAGTTCAAGACCCGCCGCCTGTTTTCCGACTACGGCCAGCCCAACCACCGGCTGGCGCAGCTGAACCACTATGCGCTTGGCGCGATGGAAAGTTTCGTCCTGAAGGCAGACCGAGGCCGCGCGGTGCATTCGGATCATATGCTCGATGTGGATTACTGGGTCGAACGCAACTTCAACACCGATGAAGATACCTCCATTGCCCGCTACAGCGAGGCGCGCGCCGCCATTCAGGCGCTGCTGCTGGAGGATGGCAAACTCGCCCGCCTGCACGAAAAAGCCGTGGCCTGGCGTCACGCCCGGTTCCGCGAGCTGATGTTGCAGGAACCGTTTCGCGCCCTCTTTGCCCGGCTATTGATGACCCCGCCCTCGCGCCCGATCAACGCCGTCACCGCGCGCACCCTGGCCGGGTTCGCAACATTGGGACGCTGGGCCGAACAGGCACTCAGCGACCCCGCGCCACAAGCGCCCCCGGAGCAGTCGGCAGACCGGGCCAACGGAGAGGCCGAGCCGCCCGGAGGAAACGGCACGGACTGACCCGCGCGGAGCCGGAAAACTGGCATGAGTTTTTCTCAATTTTGCCGCATTCCACCCCTAGTTTCAGACCCAACTACCGGTCCGTCAAAGGCCCGGAGGCAGAGGATCATGGGCATGCAGGACGGTTCAGACGCGCTTGAGACAGATCTTTCCGGGCTGAAACCGGCCCAGTGGAAAGAGCGGCTTGCTATGCTCAGCGAGGAACTGGGTATGTTCCAGCCTCTGGGCGCGCGCCACTGCGCCGCCTTCATCGATCAGGGCAACACGCTTCTTGTGAGCTTTGAAACCATCCAAGGCATCCAGAGCCTGTCCGAACTGGCGCAACCGCTGGGCTTTGATCTGGTCCGCAATCTTGGCTGGTCGCATCTGTGCATGATTTCGGATGGCGACACCTGGTTCCGCGACGAACAGGTCTTTGGCTTTGTCGACCAGCTGATCGACGACGGGTTTTTCGAGGAATTCGACAATGTCGTATTCTACGGCGCCGGCCCCTGCGGCTATGCGGCCAGCGCCTTTTCGGTGGCGGCCCCCGGCGCAACCGTGGTGGCGATCCAGCCGCAGGCGACGCTGGATCCGCGCATGACCGAATGGGATGAACGGTTTATCGAGATGCGCCGCACCTCCTTCACCGACCGCTATGGCTACGCGCCCGATATGCTGGACGCCGTCGATCATGCCTTTGTCCTGTATGATCCGCGCGAACATCTGGATGCGATGCACGCCGCCTTGTTTGCCCGCCCCAATGTCACCCGCCGCCGTCTGCCGGATTTTGGCGAGGCGGTGCAGACGCGGCTGATCGAAATGGATGTGCTCTATCAGATCCTGTCGATGGCTGGTTCGGGCAAGCTGACCGATCTGGCTTTGTCACGCGTTCTGCGCGCCCGGCGCAACAACACGGCCTATCTGCGCAACGTCATGGCACACCTCGACAAACGCGACCGGCCTTATCTGATGACCCTGCTGTGCCGCAACGTGACCGCGCGCCTGCGCGCGCCGCGGTTCCGGCAACGGCTGCAGAACCTGCGCAAACGCGCCGCCGAGGGCGATTTCACCCTGCCGCCGGAGCGCTGATCCCAACGCGCCCCTCGCCGTCTGATAGAATAGTTATGCCCAGCACTCGGCACCGGTGACAGATCGTCCTGTGGCGGGCTTCTTTCTTCCCCTTTCTGCGTGCCTGTGCTAACGCGGCGCCATGACACAGACCACGCCCCAGACGCTGACCCTCACCCGCCCCGATGACTGGCATCTGCACCTGCGCGACGGCGCCATGCTGCAGGCCGTGCTGCCGGAAACTGCGCGCCATTTCGGCCGCGCCATCATCATGCCCAATCTGGTGCCGCCGGTGGTAACCGGGGCGCAGGCCGCCGCTTATCGCGATCGCATCCTGGCCGCGCTGCCAGGCGACATGTCCTTTGAGCCGCTGATGACGCTCTATCTGACCGAGGACACAGATCCCGGCGATATGGCTGCGGCCCATGCCAGCGGGTTGATCAAGGCGGTGAAACTCTACCCCGCCGGGGCCACCACCAATTCGGCTTCGGGCGTGCGTGATTTCGACAAGGTGCGTCCGGTGCTGGAGAAAATGGCCGAAATCGGCTTGCCGCTCTGTGTGCATGGCGAGGTGACCGACAGCGACATCGACATCTTCGACCGCGAAGCCGTGTTCATCGACCGGGTGCTGGACCCGGTGCGCCGCGCCACACCGGGCCTGCGCGTCGTGATGGAGCATATCACCACCGCCAACGGCGTGGACTATGTGAAGGCTAACGCGGCGGACCTCGGCGCGACCATCACCACCCATCACCTGATCATCAACCGCAACCACATCCTGGTTGGCGGCATCAAACCGCATTATTACTGCCTGCCGGTGGCCAAGCGCGAAGAACACCGCCTAGCCCTGCGTGCGGCGGCGACCTCGGGCGATGCGCGGTTCTTCCTCGGCACGGATTCGGCGCCGCACACCGATCCCAACAAGGAAAGCGCCTGCGGCTGCGCCGGCTGTTTCACCGCCACCAACACCATGGCGCTGCTCGCCCATGTGTTCGAAGAGGATGGCGCGCTGGACAAGCTGGAAGGCTTTGCCTCGAAAAACGGCCCGGCCTTTTATCGCCTGCCGGAAAACGACAGCACCATCACCCTGGTCAAACAGGACGCCCCCGCCGCCTTCCCCGAGAAGATCGAAAGCGGCGAAGGCCCGGTGACCGTGTTCGATCCCGGCTTCCCGGTGCATTGGACGGTTCAGGCGTGAGCGCTGGCCTGACCCATGCCAAAATTCCCCGGACCGCATGCGGTCCGGTTCGCGCCCGACCCGTCCCCAATGGCGGGCGCGCAAACCTGCGTGGCATCGCGGCTGCGCATGGGGAAAGACATTCAATTTGCGGAGCTGCCACATGATCCCCTCCTCCTACCCCTCTGCCGAAGAAATCGCCCGCCTCTCTGCCAGGATGCTGCTGGAAATCGGCGCGGTGAACTTCAACACCGATACGCCCTACACGCTGGCCTCCGGCCTGCCCTCGCCCAGCTATATCGATTGCCGCAAGCTGATCTCCTTCCCGCGCATCCGCTCCACGCTGATGGACTTCATGACCGTCACCGTGATGCGCAATGCAGGCTTTGAAGCCTTCGACAATATCGCGGGTGGTGAAACGGCCGGCATTCCCTTTGCCGCGCTGGTGGCCGAGCGTATGGCGCTGCCGATGACCTATGTGCGCAAAAAGCCCAAAGGGTACGGCCGCAACGCCCGCATCGAAGGCGCGATGAGCGAAGGCGAGCGGGTGCTGCTGGTCGAGGATCTGACCACCGATGGCGGTTCGAAACTGTCCTTTGTCGATGCGATCCGCGAAACCGGCGCCACCTGCGGCCACACGGCGGTGATCTTCTACTACGACATCTTCCCGGAAACGACCAAGACGCTGGGCGATCACGGGGTCGAGCTGCATTACCTCTGCTCCTGGTGGGACGTTCTGGCCGAAGCCCGCGCGCAAGAAGCCTTCAGCACCGAAACGCTGGATGAGGTGGAGAAGTTCCTCAAGGACCCGCGTGCCTGGCAGGATGCGCATAAATCCGCCTAAAACGCGCAGGCAGGCCTGGCCTGCCGTTTAAGCCCTGATCCAGCACGCCAGTTCGAAAGAACAAACCTCGCGTGCTGGATACTTTATTTGGGCGCGCAACCGTGCCATGCTACCCGATATTGCGCCTCCCCCTGCGGGCGCCTTAAACGCTCCCCAGGGGCGGACAGCTATCCACAGGATGTCCACAGGGATTTCCAGATGGCTTTGCGACACCAAATCGACCTATCTATCCGGACCGAACGAAGAGAGCCGTGATGAACGAACTGACCCCTTTTGATGGCGACCAGCCCCCCGCGCCCATGCCCGAGCCTGATGCTCCGCAGCAGGCCAGCGGCATGGAGGCCAACGAGCTGCCCCATTCGGTCGAAGCCGAACAGCAGCTTCTGGGGGCGATCCTGACCAACAACGACGTCTACGACCGCGTGGCGTCGATCATCAATTCCACCCATTTCTACGACCCGGTTCACACCCGCATCTATGAAATCGCCGCGGCGCGGATCTCCAAGAACGCGCTGGCCTCTCCGGTGACGCTGAAAGCCTTCATGGAAGATGATGAAGGGCTGAAGGAGCTGGGCGGCCCGGCCTATCTGGCAAAACTGGCCGGGGCCTCGATCTCGGCCTATGCGGTGCGCGACTATGCGCAGATGATCTATGATCTGGCGATCCGGCGCGAACTGATCGCGCTGGGGCAGTCGATCTCTGACAAGGCGCGCCGGGTGGATGTGTCGTCAGAGCCGAAAGAACAGATCGTCGAAGCCGAACAATCGCTCTATCAGCTGGCCGAACAGGGCCAGACCGAAAGCGGCTTCAAATCCTTCCTGAAAGCGGTGACAGAGGCGGTCAACGTCACCAACGAAGCCTATCAGCGCGGCGGCGGCATGGCCGGGATTTCCACCGGTCTTGATGATCTCGACAAACAGCTTGGCGGTCTGCACCCGTCGGACCTTCTGATCCTCGCGGGACGTCCCTCGATGGGCAAAACCTCGCTTGCGACCAACATCGCCTTCAACGTCGCCAAGGCCTATAAACGCGGGGTGAAACCCGATGGCAACGAAGGCGCCGTCGATGGCGGCGTGGTCGGCTTCTTCTCACTCGAGATGAGCGCCGAACAGCTGGCGGGCCGTATCCTTGCCGAAGCATCCGAGATTTCCAGCCACAAGATCCGTCAGGGTGACATGACCGAAGGCGAATTCCGCCGCTTCGTGCAGGCCGCCAAGGATCTTGAAAGCTGCCCATTGTTCATCGACGACACCCCCGCCCTGCCGATTTCGCAGCTGGCCGCCCGCGCCCGCCGCCTGAAGCGGACCCACGGGCTGGACCTTCTGGTGATCGACTACCTGCAGCTTTGCCGCGGCATGTCCGACAACCGGGTGAACGAGATTGCCGAAATCTCGATGGGGATGAAGGCCATCGCGAAAGAGCTGAACATTCCGGTGGTGGCCCTGTCGCAGCTGTCACGTCAGGTCGAAAGCCGCGACGACAAACGCCCGCAGCTGTCGGACCTTCGGGAATCGGGATCGATCGAACAGGATGCCGACGTGGTGATGTTCGTGTTCCGCGAAGAATACTACAAGGAACGGGAAAAACCCGGCGATCACGAGCTGGACAAGATGGAAGAGTGGAAACAGGCGATGGAGCGTCTGCACGCCAAGGCCGAGGTCATCGTCGGTAAGCAGCGTCACGGTCCCATCGGCACGGTCGAATTGTCGTTTGAGGCGCAGTTCACCCGCTTTGGCAACCTCGCCAAATCCTGGCAGCAGCAGCCGGACGGCTACGAATAAAGCAGGCTTTCCCAAAACAGCACAGCCAGAGGACACCCAATGCGCATCCATGATTTCATGCAGGCCTACAAACAGGTCTGGGAGGCGCAGGATTCCGATGGCTTTGCTGCGTTATTCACCCCCGACGGGCAATATTGGAACACGCCCTTTCAGGTGCAGACCGGCCCCAACGAGTTGGCCCGTTACTGGGATCGGATCAAGCTGCAACAGGGTATATGCCTGACACCCTCGGTTCTGGCCGAAACGCCCACCGGGGGCATCGGCCACTGGAACGTCACCTATCAGGTCGCCAGCGAGGAATTGTTCCAGATCTGGGCAAAATCCACTGGCACCGGCCTGCCCGACCGCCAGCCCGGCGATCCCCTGCCCCGGATGGAGCTGGACGGCACCCTGGTTGCCGATCTGAACGAGCAAGGGCTTGCCACCTGTGTGCGGATTTTCTGGCACTCCAACGCCTCCATGCGGACAGCGGCAAAAGACCGCGACTGACCGCCTGAATGCCCTGCCACAGGCGGGAGCACGCCAAGGAGGCCGCGCCTAGGCCAAAGCAGGGCGAATTCCACTTGACCCCTGCGGCGCGCATGTCATGAACGGGGCATGAGCACGGCAAGACTGACAATCAATCTGGATGCGCTGGTGACAAACTGGCGGAACCTGAACACCAAGACCAACTGCGAGACCGCCGCAGTGGTCAAGGCAAATGGATACGGCCTCGATTCAGGCCGCGTCGCCACCGCTCTGGCCAAGGCCGGAGCGCGCAATTTCTTTGTGGCCATCGCCGAGGAAGGCGTCGCCCTGCGCCGCGCCCTGGGCCCCGGTCCGGGGATCTCGGTCTTTTCCGGTCATATGGAGGGCGATGCAAAACTCCTGCGCGACTTCCAACTGACTCCAATGCTGAATTCGCTCGATCAGATGCTGCGCCATTTCGAGGCGCTGCCCGGCCACCCGTTCGGTGTGCAGCTGGACTGCGGCATGAACCGGCTGGGCATGGAGCCCGGCGAATGGGGCGCCGTGCGTGATATCGCGCTGGGGCAGAACCCGGTGCTGCTGATGTCGCACCTTGCCTGCGCGGATGAGCCGGACCACCCGATGAACCCGCAGCAATTGAAAGCCTTCCAGGAGATGACCGACGGTATCGAAGTGCCCCGGTCCCTGTCGGCTACCGGCGGCATGCTGCTGGGCCGTGATTACCATTTCGATCTCTGCCGCCCCGGTATCGGTCTTTACGGCGGTCGCCCATTTGGCGATGCCCTGCCCGTGGTACAACTGGACCTGCCGGTCATCCAGATCCGCGACCTGATGCCCGGTGAGACCGTCGGCTATGGCAACACCTGGACCGCGCCGCGCCAATGCCGCATCGCAACCGTCGCGGCGGGCTATGCAGATGGTCTGCTGCGCCGGATGACCGATGGCGACATCAAGGCCTACGCCGGAGCCACGCCCTGCCCCGTTGTGGGCCGCATTTCCATGGATCTGATCACCATCGACGTCACCGATCTGTCCGAGGATCCCGCCGTTCTGACCCTTCTGAACGAGCAGCAGACCGTCGACGCGCTGGCCGATGCAGCCGGTACCATCGGGTATGAGATCCTGACCTCTCTTGGCGCGCGCTACGCACGGACCTACCAAGGATGAGCCCGCTCGCCCTTCTTGCCCGTATCGGTCGCCTGGTTCTGCACATGCTCGCAGTTGTCGGCCGGGTCGCGCTTTTTGGGCTCTCGACGCTCAGCCACATGATCCGCCCGCCGTTCTACGGCAAGGAAACGCTGCAGGCGCTTCTGCACATCGGCTGGCTGTCGCTGCCGGTGGTTGGGCTCACCGCGATCTTTACCGGCGGCGCGCTGGCGCTGCAGATCTACGCAGGTGGCGCGCGCTTCAATGCCGAGGCCGTGGTGCCCCAGATCGTCGCCATCGGCATGGTACGCGAACTTGGCCCGGTGTTGGTCGGCCTGATGATCGCTGCCCGCGTCACCTCCTCCATCGCGGCGGAGATCGCCACCATGAAGGTGACCGAGCAGATCGACGCACTGGTGACGCTCTCAACCAATCCGATGCAATACCTCGTTGCCCCCCGCGTGCTGGCGGCCTTCCTGACCGTGCCATTGCTGGTGGGTATCGGCGACATCATCGGTATCGCTGGTGGTTACGCGGTGGCGGTGCACAATCTCGATTTCAACGCGGCGGCTTACCTCAAGAACACCGTGGATTTCCTGGAAACGCTCGACATCGTCTCATCGCTGGTCAAAGGCGCGGCCTTCGGCACCATCGCAGCGCTGATGGGCTGCTATTACGGCATGCAATCGGGCCGCGGCGCCCAGGGCGTCGGCAGCGCCACCAAAGGATCGGTCGAGGCTGCTGCCATCCTGATCCTGGCCGCCAACTTCCTGCTGACGGGGGTCTTCTTCTCGGTATGATCAAGCTCGACAACGTCCACAAGGCCTTCGGCTCCAACCAGGTTCTGCGCGGTATGACGCTGGAGGTTCCCAAAGGCACCTCAATGGTGATCATCGGCGGCTCCGGCACCGGCAAATCGGTGGCGCTGAAATGCGTTCTCGGCCTTATCAACCCCGACAGCGGCAGCATCCTGGTCGATGGCAAACCGGCGGATGCAGGCGACCGCGATGCCTTCCTCGCCCGCTTTGGCATGCTGTTTCAGGGTGGTGCGCTGTTTGACTCCCTGCCCGTCTGGCAGAACGTCGCCTTCCGCCTGATGCGCGGCGCGCTGAAACGCCCCGCAGAGGAAGCCCGCGAGATCGCCGTCGAGAAACTGCGCCGCGTCGGCCTCAAACCCGATGTCGCCGACCGCCTGCCGGCCGAACTCTCGGGCGGCATGCAGAAACGCGTCGGCCTCGCCCGCGCCATCGCCGCCGAGCCCGAGATCATCTTCTTTGATGAGCCCACCACCGGCCTTGATCCCATCATGGCAGGCGTCATCAACGATCTGATCCGTGAAATCGTGGTCGAAATGGGCGCCACCGCCATGACCATCACCCACGACATGACCTCGGTGCGTGCGATTGCCGACAATATCGCGATGCTGCATGACGGGGTGATCAAGTGGACCGGCCCCGTTGGCCAGATGGATGACAGCGGCGATCCCTACCTCGACCAGTTCATCCACGGCCGCGCCGAGGGTCCGATCGAGGCCGTGCGCTGAACATCCCCGCCGAAAGATATTCTCTCCAATCAAGGCCAGCGCCTGCCCCTGGGTGGGCGCAATAAGCGCCCTCCCGTGGGGAGGGTCGGGCGCTGGCCGGGCCACAGGTGCCCCGGCCGGGGAACGCTCAACACCTTTCCCCTTCCAAATCGGCGGCAAAGGGCACACATCTAGGCAAAGCCACCGAACCGGACCCACATGATCCTGCGCCTTACCACCCTCTCGCTCCTGATCCTCTACCCCATCGCCTGGTTTGCGCCCCTGATGCGCGCGGGCCTCTTGCCGATGTTCGGCCTATCCGAAATCAGCGTCATCACCGGCCTGCAATCCCTCTGGGGCAGCGACGTGATACTGGCGCTGCTGGTGACCTTCTTTGCCATCTTCGCGCCCTACCTCAAGACCATCGGCCTTGCGCTGGTGCAATGGGACCTGCTCGACCCCCGCGCCCAGCCGGTGCTGCATGTCCTGGGGAAGCTCGCGATGGCCGATATCTTCCTCATCGCGCTCTATATCACCATTGCCAAAGGCATCGGCTATGTCACGATAGAGACCGGCTGGGGCCTCTACATGTTCTCCGCCTGCATCCTCGCCTCCATCGCCCTCGGCCTCCTCACCGAACGCCACCTCCGATCAGATCCGGGTCAATGACGGCGCCCCGCGCCGCCTTGCGCAGCAAGGTCGCAGATCATTGACGCGGATCTGATCACTCACACACTCGAAATCGCGCCTTCAGGGCAGACCTGCCCCTGAAGCGCTTCCCCAGCAAATCTTTCGCGCCGCGACAGCGGCGCCCCCTTACCCAACGGCACCGCTGCCGCGGTGCATTCCCGATCCGATGGCACCGCTACCGCGGTGCCGTGCCCAACCGGAGCGGATCCCCAAAGGGGATCGCGCGACGGGCGGGAGCACCGCCTTCCAGGCTTGAACAAACCCTGAACATGAGGCAGAACAGCCGCATGGCAAAATCATCTTCCTTCTCCTGCTCGGCCTGTGGCGCCAGCTTCTCCAAATGGTCCGGCCGCTGCGAAGGCTGCGGCGAATGGAACACCATCACCGAGGACAAAGGCCTTTCCTCCGGCGGCCCGGCCAAGAAATCTCTCGGCATGCGGCGCGGCAGGACCATCCCCCTCACCGATCTCGCGACCGAGGAAACCCCGCCCCCGCGCAGCCATTCCGGCGTTGGCGAACTCGACCGGGTGCTGGGCGGCGGGCTGGTCGCGGCCTCTGCCATTCTGGTCGGCGGTGATCCCGGCATCGGCAAGTCGACCCTGCTCCTTCAGGCCGCCGCGCGTTTTGCCGAGGCAGGCGTCAAAACCGTCTATGTCAGCGGCGAGGAAGCCAGCGCCCAGGTACGTATGCGCGCGCAGCGCCTTGGTTTGGCGCAGGCGCCGGTGAAACTGGCTGCGGAAACCAACCTGCGCGATATCCTGACCACGCTGGAGGCGGAACGTCCGCAGCTCGCCATCATCGATTCCATTCAGACCATGTGGGCCGACCACGTCGACAGCGCGCCGGGATCGGTCAGCCAGGTCCGCGCCGCCGCGCATGAGCTGACCACCTTTGCCAAATCCAACGGCATCTCGATCATCATGGTCGGCCATGTCACCAAGGAAGGCCAGATCGCCGGCCCGCGCGTGGTCGAACATATGGTCGATACCGTGCTTTATTTCGAAGGCGAGCGTGGTCATCAGTTCCGCATCCTGCGCGCGGTGAAGAACCGCTTTGGCCCCGCGGATGAGATCGGCGTCTTTGAAATGACCGGTGCGGGCCTTTCGGAGGTGATCAACCCCTCGGCTCTGTTCCTTTCCGAACGGGGCCAACCCTCACCCGGCTCAGTCGTCTTTGCCGGCATCGAAGGCACCCGCCCCGTGCTGGTAGAGCTTCAAGCGCTTGTTGCCCCCTCGCCGCATTCACAGCCGCGCCGCGCCGTAGTGGGCTGGGACTCATCGCGACTTGCCATGATCCTTGCCGTGCTGGAGGCGCGCTGCGGCATCCCCTTTGCCGGATTGGACGTCTATCTGAACGTCGCGGGCGGCATGAAGATCTCGGAACCCGCTGCCGATCTGGCGGTGGCAGCAGCCTTGCTCAGTGCCCGCGAGGATACGCCACTTCCCGCCGATACCGCAATATTCGGAGAAATCTCACTATCTGGTGCCCTCAGACCGGCGCCTCAGACCGAAAACCGGTTGAAAGAGGCGCAAAAACTTGGTTTCACCTCAGCCATTGCCCCCGGCGGCGGCAAATCCGTATCCGTGAACGGCCTTTCCCAGCGCAAGGTCAGTGACCTGACCGGTTTTGTTGGCGAATTCTTCGGGGCCGGCTAAAGTCGCCGAAAGAATTAAATTACGGGCTAACGGGCGAGGGACATGGAAGGTTTCACCATTATCGACGGGGTCGTGGCCCTGGTCATCATCGTATCGGCACTGCTGGCCTATTCACGCGGGCTGGTGCGCGAGGCGATGGCAATCGCGGGATGGGTCGCCGCTGGCGTGCTGGCCTTCATGTTTGCGCCGCAGGTCGAACCGCTGATGGCGGAAATCCCGGTTCTGGGTGAATTCATCGCCGACAGTTGCGAACTCTCGATCATCGCAGCCTTTGCCGCCGTCTTTGCCCTGGCGCTGATTGTCGCCGCCTTCTTTACTCCGCTCTTTGCCTCGCTGGTACAACGTTCGGCCCTAGGTGGGCTGGATCAGGGTGCAGGCTTCTTCTTCGGGGTGCTGCGCGGCATCGTTTTGGTGGCCATCGCCTTCTTCCTCTATAATGTGGTGATGACCGGTCAGAGCTTTACCATTGTTGACGAAAGCCGCTCTGCCGTGGTTTTCGAACGCATGATCGGCAAGATCGAAGCGCGCAATCCCGAGCAGGCTCTGGGTTGGGTGACCCAGCAGTACGAAGCCCTGATCGGCGCTTGCGAAGGCTGACACGCGACCATCGCAGCACTGTGAACAGGTTTGAAAAGGCGCCTTAGGGGCGCCTTTTTTGTTTATTATCAGATCTGTAAGCCACCCACCCAAACACAGATTGCGCCGTCGGCCCATCTTGCCCGCCCGTACGCGACTCGATTCGAGTGTAACCGTGGCCGCAGGAATCACGCCCCAGTCACATTTTCGAATTTCACCCGCTGACAAGGGCTAAACGTTAACAAAACCTGTCTCCTCACGGGTAATTCGTTAACAATCCCGCCCAAAATCTCGGTTTTGTCCCCAGAAAATCGTTCAAATTCTAAATTGGCCGCACCCTTGCCCCATTTTCGGCCCAATTCGGGGGCCACATAGGCTCAACGACAGGCAGAAAGCCACTATCACTCAGAAGGGACACGACATGTTTCTGGATCATTTCAACTCTTTCGCTGACTACCAGCCGGTGGACATGCTGTTGGATTTTCCGATGTTCCAGAGCGCGCCCCTGCAGGACACCCCGGCCCAGAGCCGCAGCGGCGGTTTCCTGCCCTCGACCCTGGTTGAAACCGACCGTGGCTTCGTTCAGGCCCGCGACGTGAAGCCCGGCGACATGATCTACACCTATGATGGTGGCGCGCAGGAAGTGAAAGACGTGAGCCACGCGGTGCCGCGCCTCACCACCCTGATGCATGTGCCCGCTGGCGCCCTTGGCAATGACACCGACCTTCTTCTGCCGGCCGATCTGACCGTTGCGCTGGAACTGGACGCGGCCGAGCGCCTGTTCGGTGTGCCGCTCATCACGGCCAAGCTGATCTCCCTGTCCGGCCACAAAGGCATCAAGGCAGCCGCGCCGGAAAGCATCGGCCGCATTCACATCACCTGCGACGAAGAAGAACTGCTCTGGGCCGAAAGCGGCATGCTGGTTCTGGCCGGTGACGGTGGCTTTGACGGCGCCTTCTGCGAACTGTCGCTCAGCGAAGTGCGCCAGGTTCTGGCCAGCGAAGACGGCCGCGCCCTGGCCCTGACCGGCATGGGCAGCGAAGACGCACGCTTTCCCGCGCCCTTCGACGATATTTTTTCCCCAGCTCTGGCGGCCTAAAGCGCCAGTGTTACCCCGGCTTTCGACCACAGGATGCTGCGGTTTGCCACGGATGTCGCCCCAGACTTCGCCTTTTATCCGGGCAGTAACCGGGCGCGACAAATAAAGCTTTGCCGAATTCAATTGTGATCCTTTGATGACATCCGCTGCCTAAGGCACTATGTGAGGGCCATCACTCAATCCCGGATTCGGAGCCACACGCCTTGCCGATGCCGCAGATGCCACCCGCACACCCCTTTGATGACGACAAACTCCGCGAAGAATGCGGTGTGTTTGGCGTCGTAGGCGTTCAGGACGCCGCCAATTTTGTCGCCCTCGGCCTGCACGCCCTGCAGCACCGCGGCCAGGAGGCAGGCGGGATCGTCTCCCATGATCCTGTCGAGGGCTTTAACAGCGTCCGCCGCTTTGGCTATGTGCGCGACAACTTCACCTCGCAGGATGTGATGGCCACGGTGCCCGGCCCGCTGGCCATCGGCCACGTGCGCTACTCCACCGCCGGCTCCAAAGGCCAGACCGCGATCCGCGACGTGCAGCCCTTCTTTGGCGAATTCGCCATGGGCGGCGCCGCCATTGCCCATAACGGCAATATCACCAACGCGAACGCCCTGCGCCGCGAGCTGATCGAGCGGGGCTCGATCTTCCAGAGCTCCTCGGACAGCGAATGCATCATCCACCTGATGGCGCGCTCCATGGGGCGGTCGATCCCCGACCGCATGGAAGAAGCCCTGCGCAAGGTCGAAGGCGCCTTTTCCGTCGTCGCCATGACCCGCACCAAGCTGATTGGTGTGCGCGACCCGCTGGGCGTGCGCCCGCTGGTCCTCGGCAAGATTGGTGATGGCTACGCGCTCAGCTCGGAAACCTGCGCGCTGGATATCATCGGTGCCGAGTTCATCCGCGAGATCAAGCCGGGTGAGATGGTGGTGATCAACGACGAGGGTGTGCAAAGCCACTTCCCCTTCCGTCCCCAGCCGTCGAAGTTCTGCATCTTCGAACATGTCTACTTCTCGCGCCCCGATTCGATTCTCGGTGGCCGTTCGGTCTATGAAACCCGCGAGGCGATTGGGCGGGAACTTGCCAAGGAAAACCCGGTCGACGCCGACCTCGTCTGCCCGGTGCCCGACAGCGGCACACCGGCGGCAATCGGCTATTCGCTGGAATCGGGGATCCCCTATGCGATGGGGATCATCCGCAACCAGTACATGGGCCGGACCTTCATCGAGCCGACCGAACAGATCCGCAATATGGGCGTGCGTCTGAAGCTAAACGTCAACCGCGCCCTGATCGAGGGCAAGCGGGTCATCCTGGTGGACGATTCCGTCGTGCGCGGCACAACATCGCGTAAGATCAAGGAGATGATCCTGGATGCCGGCGCCAAGGAGGTGCACTTCCGCATCGCCTCTCCGCCCACTGCGTGGCCCTGTTTCTACGGTGTCGACACCCCGGACCGGGACAAGCTGCTCGCTGCCTCGATGAGCGAGGAACAGATGGCCGAGCACCTGGCCGTGGACAGTCTCAAGTTCATTTCGCTGGATGGTCTGTACCGCGCCGTCGGTCAGTTCCAGGGCCGCGACAAAGCATGCCCGCAATACTGCGACGCCTGCTTCTCGGGTGAATACCCGGTCACCCCGTCGGATATGATCGACCGGGGGTTTGAAATGAAGCCCGCAGCAGAGTAAGAGAGCCGCGAACAAATAATGGGGGGGCGCTGATCCGTGTGATCGGCGCCCTTTCCTATGGTCCCGGACAACCGTCCGGACGGCACAAGCCGAATACCACGACCCGAAGACCACGAAAGGCCATTCCTTGGACGCCCATCTTGCCCGAATGCTGACCTCTGCGCGCCAGTGCCGTTGTTGCGGCGCCACCTTTGCGCAATTGCTGAGCCTCAGTTGCGACCGGCCGGACGTCTGCCCCGATGATCTGGTGGTACAGGACAACTCCGCGGTGCTGGAAGAACGCGGCGATGTGCTGACCGAGGATTTCTGCCGCTATGGCAAACTACGCTTTGTGCGCGCCGTTCTGGCCCTGCCGCTGGCCGACAGCCGTGGCGCCGAATTCCTGCTGGGCACATGGGCCAGCCTCAACGAGGATGACTTTGACGCCTATCTCGACCTGTTCGACATGCGCGAAACCGAAAGCATGGGCAGCCGCCCGGCCTGGCTTGCCAATGCCATTCCGCCCGAAAGCGGCGCCCCGGTGGCCTGCATGCTGCATATGCGCCCCGAAGGCGAATACCCCGAACTGCAAGTCTCGGAGTCCAACAACGCTCTGGCCCGGCTGCAGCAGACTGGCGTACAGCTCGAAGAACTGTTGGAGCTTCTCTACGCCTATGGCCACGACCTGCCCTCTCTCGTCTATGACTCCTGATCCCTGATACCCCCCGTGGGGCGGCCCAGCACCACGACGCGGCCATCCGCCGTTACTGGCCCGCTGCCCGGACCCATGCCGGGTCCATCCGGGCGGACGACTTCCACCAAGCTTGCAAAGCAAACACTCCGAATGACAAAGACACGTACATCGACACCGGCCCAGGTGGCCGCAACCGCAACGCAGCACGTAGAGGCCCCCGAGGGCCGCATCGCCCTCCTTGGTATTTTCGGCTCCGAAGACAATCTGTCGGCGCTGGTGCAGTTTCCCGGTGGGCGCACCCGCAAGGTGACCACAGGGCAGCGCCTCGGTCGGTCCGAGATCATCGCCATCGACAAGCGCGGCCTGCTAATCCGCTCCGGCAATACCACGGTGCAGATGACCATGCCCGGCAGCTAATCTGCCGCGCATCAGCCCCTTGACCCGATGCCTCAACAGGCCCAAAAGGCGGACATGACACAGAAACTTGCTCTTATCACCGGCGCATCGCGCGGCCTTGGCGCCGCTCTGGCCGAGGCGCTTGCCCCGACGCATCACATCGTTGCCGTGGCCCGCACCACCGGCGCTCTGGAAGAGCTAGACGACCGGATCAAGGCCAAGGACGGTAGCGCCACGCTGGCGCCGATGGACATCACCGTCCCCGAGGCCATGGCGACTCTCTGCCGCGGCATCCACGACCGTTGGGGCCAGTTGGGCCTTTGGCTGCATACCGCCATCCACGCAGCCCCGCTCAGCCCGGCGCCCTTTGTAGCGCCCAAGGACTGGGAAAAATCCGTTGCGGTGAACGCTACCGCAACCTCGGTGCTGATCCCCTATGTGGCACCGCTGCTGGGCCCGACCGGGCGGGCGGTATTCTTTGACGATCCGCGCGGTGGCGAGAAATTCTTTGGCGCCTATGGCGCAACCAAGACCGCGCAGATGGCGCTGGCACGCAGTTGGCAGGCCGAAAGCGTCAAAACTGGTCCGCGGGTCGAGATCTTGCAGCCGCAGCCGATGCCCACCGCCCTGCGCGCGCGTTTCTTCCCCGGTGAAGATCGCGAGGCGCTGACACCAGTACAGGACGAGGCCGCACGCCTGCTGCCCCTGATCCTGAACGATAACTAAGCGACAGCATCAGCGGGAACCAGCCACAGCGCGGCTCCCGCCCCGCTCTCTCATATCACAGATATTCGGATCGGCGTTGGGCCGTGCGCCGCGGCGCGGTTGCGCATGATCGCGTCCGCTCCTCCTGCCCCGCAGGCGTCAGCCTGCCGGGCCCAACTGTGCGGGGGAATTCGCAGAATGCTCCCAAAGCAGGCGGGAGCGCCCCCTTTGCGGATCAAACCAGACCTATCCAACGGCAAGCTGTGGCGCCTTTGCCCCGCTCTTCGGTTAGCGCACAGGCCTCCAGTGAAAGGCTTGCCCCCTCATTCCCCACGTCTTATTCAGATCAAAACCAAGACAGGGGAACGTGATGCGCATTCTGGTTACCAACGACGACGGGATCAACGCTCCGGGGCTGACGGTTCTGGAAGCCATTGCGCATGAGGTTGCCGGACCAGATGGGGAAGTCTGGACCGTTGCCCCCGCGTTCGAGCAATCCGGTGTCGGTCACTGCATCAGCTACACCCGCCCCTCGATGCTGAGCCAGCTGGGCGAGCGCCGCTTTGCCACCGAAGGCTCTCCCGCCGACTGCGTACTGGCTGGTGTGCACGTGGCGATGGAAGATGTGATGCCGGATCTGGTCCTGTCGGGGATCAACCGCGGCAACAATTCCGCCGAGAACGCGCTTTATTCAGGCACCCTTGGCGGCGCGATGGAAGCAGCCTTGCAGGGCATTCCGGCGATGGCGCTATCGCAGTATTTCGGGCCGCATAATGCGCAGCTCGACAATCCTTTCGAAGCCTCTGCCGAACATGGCGCCGCGCTGATCCGCGACATTCTGAAGGCCAGCCCGCAGGAGCCCACCGAAGGCTACCGGCTGTTTTACAACATCAACTTCCCGCCGGTGCCCGCCGCCGCCGTCAAAGGCGCCCGCGCCGTGGCCCAGGGCATGCGCCATGGCACCCGGTTTTCGGCCCAGGAGCAGCAATCGCCGAACGGGCGGCGCTATGTCTGGATCAAGGGCGGCGATCAGCACGTGCACACCGCGCCGGACACCGATGCTTCGGTCAATCTGGACGGCTATATCTCGGTCACCCCGATGCGCGCGGACCTGACCGCCCATGACGCCCTCCACGCGCTCAAGGTTCTGGAATGACCGCACCCGATCCCGAAACCAAGATGCAGTTCCTTTTTGCGCTCCGCTCGCGCGGGGTCACCGATAGTCAGGTCCTTGAGGCCATGGAACAGATCGACCGTGGCCCTTTTGTGCGCGGGATCTTTGCCGAACGCGCCTATGAGGACATGCCTCTGCCGATCGCCTGCGGCCAGACGATTTCGCAGCCGTCGGTTGTTGGACTGATGACGCAGGCGGCGCAGATTTCGCCGCGTGACACGGTTTTGGAGGTCGGCACCGGCTCTGGTTATCAGGCGGCAATCCTGTCAAAACTGGCGCGCCGGGTCTATACCATCGACCGCCACGCCCGGCTGGTGCGCGAAGCCCGGGCCCTGTTTGATGCGCTGCACCTGCCCAATATCACCTCGCTGGTGGGCGACGGCAGCCACGGTCTGCCGGATCAGGCGCCGTTTGACCGCATCATCGTCACCGCCGCCGCCGAGGATCCGCCCGGCCCGCTGCTGGCGCAGCTGAAACCCGGTGGCATCATGATCGTTCCGGTGGGCCAGTCGGACACGGTGCAAACGCTGATCCGGGTGCGCAAGTCCGAAACCGGCCTTGAATATGACGAATTGCGCCCGGTTCGCTTCGTGCCCCTTCTTGAGGGCCTGGGAAAAGACACGTAGATAGAGGAAAAGCCACCGCATCAGGGCAATGCCTCCTTTCCCGGATCCTGCTCTGTCGCAGTGAACAACAAAAGACGCCGACGTTGCGGCCCTGCCCGGAGCTTCCTGATCCGAACCGGCACGGGCGCCAGCTCCAAATGACGTGTTCCGAGGAGAGCGAGATGACACAGAACGCCCCCATCCTGTCCCGACGCGTGGCAAAGACCCTGGCGATATTGCCAGTCGCTGCCCTACTTGCCGCCTGTGATGGGCCGCTGGATTATGACCTGAGGGGGCAGATCGGCGCCTTCAACACCACTTCAGCAGCCAAAAGCGCCACCAGCGACCGCCCGGCTCCGGATGCGCGCGGGTTGATCACCTATCCCTCCTATCAAGTGGCCGTCGCCCAGCGCGGCGATACGGTGGCTGATGTGGCAACCCGGATCGGCCTGCCCAGCGGTGAAGTGGCACGCTTCAACGGCATGCAGCCCGGCGATACCCTGCGCAAAGGCGAGGTTCTGGCCTTGCCGCGCCGCGCGCCCGATGCGCCGGTAACGGCAGGAACCGCCCAGCCCGGCGGCGTCGACATCGCCTCGCTGGCTGGACAGGCCATCGACCAGGCCCCCGAAACATCGCCCAACCCCGGATCGGTCACCACGACCGAGCTGAAACCGACGCCCCGCCCGGCCCCGACCGAGGTGCAGGACGGCCCCGAGCCGGTGCGTCACAAGGTGGTGCGCGGTGAAACCGCCTATACGATCTCGCGCCTTTATCAGGTGCCGGTCAAGGCGCTGGCCGAATGGAACGGTCTGGGCAGTGATTTCTCCATCCGCGAAGGTCAGTATCTGCTGATCCCGCTGAAGGATCAGAGCGCGCCGACACAGCCTGCCGCAGAAACCACCCTGCCCGGCGCAGGCAGCGCCACGCCAACACCGCCGAGCGCCACCAAACCGCTACCGGATGAGGATATCGCCCCGGCTGCGGAAGAGGTCGCCCCGCTGCCCAAGGTCGAGGTGCCGGAGCCGACGCGCAAGAATGACGCCGCCATGGCCTATCCCCTGCAGGGCAAGATCATCTCGACCTACTCCAAGGGGCGCAACGAAGGCATCGATATCGCCGGGGCGCCGGGCGCTGCGGTCATGGCTGCAGATGCCGGTACCGTCGCCGCGATCACCAAGGATTCAAAGAACATCCCGATCATCGTGGTGCGTCACTCCAACAAGCTGCTGACGCTCTATGTGAATGTCACGGATATCTCGGTGAAGAAGGGCGACAAGGTCACCCGTGGCCAGCCCATCGCCAAACTGCGCGATGGCGACGATGCCTTCCTGCATTTCGAGGTCCGCAATGGCTATGAAAGCCTGGATCCGCTGCCTTATCTGAACTGACTCCTGTCCCGCCGCGTCAGCCCCTGCGCGGTCAGTCTTCTTCGGACTGACCGTCCTCCCGGTTGCCCGCGAAGCGCTGCATCTGCGCAAACTCAGGCAGCCAGCTTTCCCGGCGCCGGGTCCAGAGCTCATACTCCGGCACCAGTTGATCCGGCGCGTCCAGCGCGCCGAGATGCAGCTCAATCTCATCATCCGTGCGGGCAAAGACGGATGAGCCGCAGCGCGGGCAGAAATGGCGCCCCTCATAGGCGTGGGTCTCTCCGGTGACAGACACCGCTTCTTCAGGAAATACGGCGGCCGCATAGAACAGCGCGCCGTGGTGTTTGCGGCAATCAAGGCAATGGCAGATCCCCACCCCGCGCGGCCTGCCCCGCGCGGTGATACGCACCGCGCCGCACAGGCACCCGGCGGAAAACTCTGCCTGCGCCCCCGCCACGGCTCAGCTCAGCGTGACGCCATGACGCCCGGCCAGATCGGTGAAATACTGCCAGGCCACCCGCCCCGAGCGCGCACCGCGCGTCGCCTGCCATTCGATGGCCTCAGCGCGGATCACCTCGGGATCGGCGGTGACCCCATAGGCGGTGCAGTAGCCTTCGATCATTTCAAGGTATTCATCCTGATCACACGGGTGGAAGCCCAGCCACAGTCCGAACCGATCGCTGAGCGAGACCTTTTCCTCCACCGCTTCGGAGGGGTTGATGGCGCTGGAGCGTTCGTTTTCGATCATGTCGCGCGGCATCAGGTGACGCCGGTTCGATGTCGCGTAGAACACCACATTCTCCGGGCGCCCTTCGATACCGCCATCCAGCACAGCCTTCAGGCTTTTGTAGTGCTGATCATCATGACTGAACGACAGATCATCGCAGAACAGCACAAAACGTTTCGAGGAGCCGCGCAGATGGTTCAACAGCCGCGCCACTGAAGGCAGATCCTCGCGCTGCAATTCCACCAGTTTCAGATCCGGGTGTTCCGCGACAAGGCTGCCATGTATCGCTTTGACAAGGCTGGATTTTCCCATACCCCGCGCGCCCCACAACAGGGCGTTATTGGCGGCGGAACCTTGTGCGAAGCGGCGGGTGTTTTCCAGCAGCGTATCGCGCGAACGGTTGATCCCCACCAGAAGATCCAGATCGACGCGGTTCACCGTTTCGACCGGCGCCAGACGGTCCGGGGCCACGTGCCAGACAAAGGCCGGAGCGGCATCGAAGTCCGGGGCCGCCAGCGGTGCGGGCGACATCCGCTCCAAAGCCTCGGCAATGCGCGTCAATGCATCCTCGTTCATCGGGTCCTCCGTATCGATTGTTGCGCATGACAAACCATGTTCCGCCCCTAGCAACAAGATGCTTTGCCGGGTGGCGGCGCGGTAAAGGGGGCGACACATGCGCGCCGCCCCCTCTCTTCTCTCGGTTCTGGTGCCCATTTCGGGCTTCTTACCTGCTGCCACGCTGCCTCATGCTCGCCCAGCCTCTTACGGTGCGGCCGTTGTTTCAGGCCGCCTCGGCTTTTTCCATTTCCTCGGAAAAGCTCTTGAAGAACTTGGCAGCCAGCTTCTTGGCCGTGCTCTGGATCAGGCGACTGCCGAGCTGTGCCAGCTTGCCGCCGATATCGGCCTTGGCGGTATAGGTCAGCAGGGTGCCGCCATCCTGTTCGGTCAGCACCACCTCGGCACTGCCCTTGGCAAAGCCCGCCGCTCCGCCATTGCCCTGACCTGTCAGCGAGAACCGCTCGGGCGGGGCATCGGGGGAGAGTGTCACTTGCCCTGAGAACTTCGCCTTCACCGGTCCGATCTTCAGCACCACCTTGGCCTCCAGCTCGGTATCGGAATGTTTGATCAGCTCCTCGCAGCCGGGGATCGCCTTTTGCAGCACCTCAGGGTCATTGAGGGCCGCGTAGACCTCATCTCGCGGGGCGTTGATGAAGATTTCGTCGCTCAGTTCCATGCTCGTTTTCCTTCTAGCAACAAGGGAATTTGACGCTGGCCAGAAGTCTGGCCTGCGCGTCACTCAATTCAGGGAAAAGACGCCGCCACAGGCTGCGGATCAAATCACGCATCGTTCACCTCCCCGCGCTGCAGCGCCCGGCGGCGCTGCACCAGTTCGGCCAATATCGACAGCGCGATCTCATCCGGGGTGATGGCGTGGATGTCGACGCCTGCGGGCGCCTTTACCGTGGCAAGCGCCTCTTCGGACACGCCCTTGTCCTGCAATCGCTGCGACAGGGTGGCGAACTTGCGGCGGCTGCCGACAAAGCCGATATAGCGCGCCTTTTGCATCAGCGCGCGGCGGAGCGCCGCCTCGTCCCCGCGCCCCTGGGTTGCGACCACCACAAAGGGCGCGCTGTCCCAGATCGGGTGTTCGTCGAAATGCTCCACCACCCGGTCAGGCATGGGCAGGTCGCTTTCCTGTGGGCCGGGCAGGCACAGGGTGCGGTCGAATTCGAACCGCGCCGACAGTTCCACCAGCGCCTGCGCCACCGGGCCGGAGCCGCAGACCACCAGCGCAGGCAGCGGCAGCACGGGTTCCACGAAGATGTCCAGCACCCCCTTGCTGGGGCAGCCGTTGCGGGCGTATTTGATGCCGTCGCGTTCCTCGCCCGCGCTGACGCCTGCCTCGGCCAAGAGGTCCTCGGGGCCGATCGACAAAAGCTGCGGCGCGCCGCTCTCGATCGCCTCGCGCGCGGCGCGGGCCACGGCACCGCGCACGCAGCCCCCGCCCAGGAAACCGACGACGATCTCACCCTGCGCATCGATCAGCGCCTTGGCGCCCGGTTTGGCCGAGGTCGCCGCCACGGTGCGTACCACAGTCGCCATGGCAAAGGGTTCGCCGGCGCTGCGCCGTGCCTCGGTTTCGCGCGCCAGATCCTGTTCCAGGCGCGGTCCCAGTGATGAATGTCCTGCCATGATGAAACTCATATCGCCCCCAGTTTTTGATCGAGGCTGGCCAGTGCCTCCAGCGTGTTGGACGCCTCGAACAGATCCAAATACGGCAGCGCCGCTGCCATGCCGCGCGCAATGGGTTCGTAGCCCTTCCAGCCCTTCAGCGGGTTGAGCCAGACGATCCGGCAACCGCGCCGCTTCAGCGCCTCCAGCGCCGCCGCGATGTGTTCGGGCGGGTCGCTGTCGTAGCCATCCGACAGGATGATCACCACTGATCGCCCATCCACGAACCGGCGTGCATAGGTCGCCGCGAAGTGCTGGAGCGCGCCGCCGATGCAGCTGCCGCCGCCGATGCCCTCGGCCATCAGCGTCACCCGGTTGAGCGCGCGCATCGGGTCCTCTTCGCGCAAAGCCTCGGCAATGCGCACAAGGCGGGTGTGAAACAGGTAAGCGTCCGAATGCACATCCGCCCGCATCAGCCCGGCCAGAAATGCCAGAAAGGGCCGCGCATAGACCAGCATCGATCCCGACACATCACACAGGGCAACGATCTTCACAGGCCTATCGGGACGGGTCCGCCGGGCCAGCCGCAGGGGCACGCCACCGGTGGCCACCGCCTTGCGGATGGTGCGGCGGAAATCCACCGCCCTGCCCCGCCGTGCTGCCTTGCGCCTGCGGGAGCGTCTGTCGCGCAGGGCCTGCCCCAGCCGCAGGGCAACCGCTTCGGCCCTGCGGATGTCTTCAGGATCCACAAGATCGCGCAGGTCCTTCTTCATCAGGTTCTTCACATCCGAGGCAACCAGCCGCCCCGTGCCGTCGCTTTCCGCCTCCCCGCCGCCGCTGCCACCGGGGGCATGAATTGTGCCTGCACCCTCTGCCTCTGTCTCGCCCGCGTCCTTGCGCGAGGAGCGCATGTCCTCATTCCTGTGTGTCCTGTCGCTCGGCACGGTCTTCTGCCGCACGCGGCCCGCATCCATCCAGAAACTGTCAAAGAGCGCATCAAAGCGGTCCACATCCTCGGCGCGGCCTGCGCAGACGGCACGCAGGGCGGCGCGGGCCTCTGACGGATCGCTCGCCTTTACTGCGCCAAGGGCCGCCAGCGCGGTGCCGGTTTCCGCCACGCCCAGCGCAAAGCCATGGGCACGCAGATGCGCCATGAAGCCCGCAATCCGCGCACCGGGGCCGGGATCGCGGCCCGCGAATTTGGTCACCCGGCTCATGCGGCGCGCCCCGCCAGCCGCTGGGCGACCTCTGCCGGAACCGCGCCGCGGTCGGCCTCGGTCTTCAGCAAGGTTGCCATGGCCGCCATCACGGCGGCGGGGTCTTCGGTGAGGTCACCAACCCCAAGCCCAGCTAGGGCAGCGGCGAAATCCAGCATCTCGGCCACGCCGGGTTTCTTCACCAGATCTTCCTTGCGCAGATCCTGCACAAAGCCAACGATCTGCCCTGCAAGATGGGCACTCAGCCCCGGACAGCGCGCGTCCAGAATGGCGAGTTCCGTCTTGCGGTCGGGATAGTCCACATGGGCGTAAAGGCAACGTCGGCGCAGCGCGTCCGACAGATCGCGGGTGCCATTTGCCGTCAGGATCACCAGCGGGCGGCTTTTAGCCGTGATGGTGCCAAGCTCCGGCACGGTGATCTGGAAATCGGCGAGAACCTCCAGAAGGTAGGCCTCGAATTCTTCATCGGCGCGGTCGATTTCGTCAATCAGCAGCACCGGCGGCGTGTCTTGCCGGATCGCCTGCAACAGCGGGCGTTCGAGCAGGTAGTCTTCGGAGAAGATCTGCGCCTCGGCCTCCTTGCCTGTCTTGCCAGACGCCTGGATCGCCAAGAGCTGGCGCTGGTAATTCCACTCATAGATCGCCTGAGCCGCGTCCAGCCCTTCATAGCATTGCAGCCGGATCAGGCGCGTGTCGCGCGCCGCAGCCAGGGCGCGGGCGACCTCGGTCTTGCCGACACCAGCAGCCCCTTCAAGAAGCAGGGGACGGCCCAGTGTCACCGCAAGATGCAGCGCCATCGCCAGATCATCGGAGGCGACATAGCCCTGTTCGGCAAGGTCTTTCTGAAGGTCGAGATAAGTCATGATGTGATAGGAGGGCCGCCAGAACGGCCCCCCATTCTCCGTTTAGCCGTGCAAACCCAGATCATTGGCGATCTTCCAGATCCGCCAGTGATCGTGGGGCATATGGCTTTGGCGCAGGCCAAAGGCCCGGAAAGCATCATGCACCGCGTTGGAGAAGGCCGGAACACCGCCCACATTGGGGCTTTCGCCCACGCCCTTTGCGCCGATCGGGTGATGCGGGCTGGGGGTTTCGGTGTGGTCGGTGGTGTAATGGGGCGTTTCAACAGCGGTCGGGATGAAGAAATCCATCAAGGTGCCGGTCTTGCAGTTGCCCATATCGTCATAGGCGATCTCTTGCCCCATGGCGATGGCGAGCGCCTCGGTCAGGCCGCCGTGGACCTGGCCTTCGATGACCATCGGGTTGATGCGGGTGCCGCAATCGTCCAGCGCGTAGAACTGGCGGATTTCATGCTCACCGGTGTCAACGTCCACCTCCATGACGCAGATATAGGCGCCAAAGGGATAGGTCATGTTGGGCGGATCGTAGTAGCTGACCGCCTCCAGCCCCGGCTCAACCCCCGGAATGGCCTGGTTGTAGGCCGCATAGGCGATGTCCTTCATGGTCTTGAACCGCTCGGGCGCGCCCTTGACCACGAACCGGTCCACGTCCCATTCCAGATCGTTGTCGTGAACCTCCAGAAGGTAGGCCGCGATCATCTGCGCCTTGGCGCGGATCTTGCGCCCCGCCATGGCGGTGGCAGCACCGGCAACGGGTGTGGAACGCGAACCATAAGTACCCAGACCATAGGGCGCGGTGTCGGTGTCGCCCTCCTCGATGGTGATACTGTCAGCCGAGAGACCGATTTCCGAGGCCAGGATCTGCGCGAATGTGGTCGCGTGCCCCTGCCCCTGGCTGATGGTGCCAAGGCGCGCGATGGCCGAGCCCGTTGGGTGGATGCGGATTTCGCAGCTGTCGAACATTCCCATGCCAAGGATATCGCAGTTCTTCACCGGACCCGCGCCGACGATCTCGGTGAAATGCGTCAGACCAATGCCCAGAAGCTTGCGCGTCTTTCCGGCCTTGAAGTCCTCCACCCGCTGCGCCTGCTCGGCGCGCAGATCGTCATAGCCGACAGCGGCCAGAGCCTTGTCCCAGGCGGTGTGGTAATCGCCAGAGTCATATTCCCAACCCAGCGCGGACTGATAGGGGAACTGATCGGCCTTGATGAAGTTGATGCGGCGCAGTTCGGCTGCGTCCATGTTCAACTCCATCGCCAAGACCTCGATCATGCGCTCGATGAAATAGGCGGCCTCCGTCACCCTAAAGGAGCAGCGATAGGCCACGCCGCCCGGCGCCTTGTTGGTATAGACGCCATCGACCCCCACATAGGCGACCGGAATGTCGTAGGATCCGGTGCAGATGTGGAAGAAACCAGCCGGGAATTTGGTCGGGTCGGCGCAGGCATCAAATGCGCCGTGGTCGGCGGTCACATGGCATTGCAGCCCGGTGATCTTGCCCTCCTTGGTGGCGCTGATCTTGCCCTTCATCCAGTAATCGCGGGCAAAGGCGGTGGCCATCAGGTTTTCCATCCGGTCCTCGATCCACTTCACCGGCTGGCCGGTGACGATGGAGGCCACGATGGAGCAGACATAGCCCGGATAGACGCCCACCTTGTTGCCAAAGCCGCCGCCGATATCGGGCGAGATCACGCGGATATTGTGCTCTTCGATGCCCGACAGAAGGCTGGCCACGGTGCGCACCACATGCGGCGCCTGGAAGGTGCCCCAGAGGGTCAGTTTGCCGTTGATCTTGTCCATGCTTGCGACCGAGCCGCAGGGCTCCAGCGGGCATGGGTGGGTGCGGTGGTAATAGACCATCTCTTCGGCCACCACTTCGGCCTCATCAATGACCTGCTCGGTGGCGGCCTTGTCGCCCTCTTCCCACAGGAAAATGTGGTTGTGATGGCGGCGGGGGCCATGGGCGCCCTCTTTTTCGTCCTTGATGTCTTCGCGCAGGACGACATCGGATTGCAGCGCCTCGAAGGGATCCACCAGAACCGGCAGCTCCTCGTAGTCCACCTCGACCAGCTCCACCGCGTCGGCAGCGATATAGCGGTCCTTGGCCACTACAAAAGCGACCTCCTGCCCTTGGAACAGTACCTTGCCATCGGCCAGCACCATCTGCTTGTCCCCCGCAAGGGTCGGCATCCAGTGTAAGGAAAGCGGTTCAAGATCCTTGGCGGTCAGCACCGCGATCACGCCATCCAGCGCCATGGCGGCATCGATATTGATCGATTTAACCCGCGCGTGGGCATAGGGCGAGCGCACGAAATCCCCGTGCAGCATGCCCGGCAGATTGACGTCATCGACGTAGTTGCCCTTGCCCTGGGTGAACCGGGCATCCTCGACCCGCTTGCGTGAGCAGCCCATGCCCTTGAGATTGTCGATCCGTTCCTGACGGTCCTCCAGATCCTTCATTGTGCGGCCTCCTTGGATGCGTTGAGTTCAGCCGCAGCGGCGAGGATCGCCTTGACGATGTTCTGATAGCCGGTGCAGCGGCAAAGGTTGCCGGCGATGCCGAAACGGACTTCTTCCTCGGTGGGGTTGGGGTTTTCCTGCAGCAGACGATAGGCCCGCGTGATCATGCCGGGGGTGCAGAAACCGCACTGAAGCCCGTGATGTTCGCGGAACATTTCCTGCAAGACATGCATGCCGTCGGGCGCGGCGATACCTTCGATGGTGGTGATCTCGGCGCCATCCGCTTGTGCTGCAA
The DNA here is from genome assembly GCF_039839315.1 of Phaeobacter sp. CAU 1743. Lineage (NCBI taxonomy): Bacteria > Pseudomonadati > Pseudomonadota > Alphaproteobacteria > Rhodobacterales > Roseobacteraceae > Phaeobacter > Phaeobacter sp. CAU 1743. Next base: position 27,909 of record NZ_JBDOQR010000042.1, read on the forward strand.
ACATGGTGCAGGATTTCACCGACTTACCGTCGATATCGACGGTGCAGGCGCCGCAATGCGAGGTCTCGCAGCCGACATGCGGGCCAGTGAGGTTCAGCCTCTCGCGCAGGGTGTGCACCAAGAGCTCGCGCGGCTCGGCGGCGACTTCGTGCTTTTCGCCGTTCACCGTCAGGGTGATGATCTGTTTTCCCATGGTCTCCTCCCTCAGGCCCGCGACCAGGCGCGTTCGATGGCGCGGCGCAGGATGACGCCAGCCACGTGTTTCTTGAACTCGACCGGTCCGCGGTTGTCCTCGGTCGGGTCGATGTCGCCCAGCATGGCACTGACCGCATCCGAGACCACATCGGCACTGCAGTCACTGCCCACCAGTGCCGCGCCTGCATCGGCGGAAAACACCGGTGTATCGCTGAGGTTGGTCATCGCGATCGAAGCGGAGGCGACCTTGCCGTCCGCCTTTTCCAGGATCACAGCCGCCGCTGCCGTGGCGTAGTCGCCTATCTTGCGCTTTTGCTTTTCATAGGCCTGCCCGCCCTTCGGCGCGGCAAAGGAGATCTCGGTCAGGATCTCGTCATCCTCGCGGTCGGTCATATAGGCCGCCTCGTAAAAGTCGCGCGCCTGAACCTCGCGGGTGCCATTCGGGCCTTGCAGGGTGAAGGTCGCATCTAGGCACTGCATCAGCCCCGGCATGTCGTTGCCAGGATCGCCATTGGCCACATTGCCGCCGATGGTACCCACATAGCGCACCTGGGGATCGGCGATCAGCAGGGCCGCCTCCCGCATGATCGGGGCTGCTCTAACCAGATCATCATTGGTGATCAGCTCGTGCTGGGTGGTCATTGCTCCGATTGTTACGGTTCCACCATCCACCGCGATGCCTTTCAGCTCGGCGATGGATTGCAGGTCGATCAGATGCGGTACATCGGCCATGCGCAGTTTCATCATCGGGATCAGGCTGTGCCCGCCTGCCATGACACGGGCATCGTCGCCGTGTTCCTGCAATACCGCCAGGGCCGCGTCGATACTGCCGGGCCGGTGGTATTCAAACTCTGAGGGTATCATCCGTTTCCTCCCTGAATTCCGGATTGCGGATAGTAAAGGCGCCGCTGCCGCCCCGGGGCGAGGCTGCGGGAACGACCGCCGAGGTTGCGTTCACGAAATGCGAATGGGCTGCACGAGTTGCGAAAGCCCCGTCAGACATGGAGTTTCGCCGCCAGGCACAACCAGAACATGCAGCACGAGTCGCGGCAGCAAATCGCAGATGTCCGGCGCAATAAGCAGAGCCCCGTTAAGGCCCATTCGGGAGTGTCAGATAGGGAGGTGTTGGGCTGCGCTGCGACGCCCAATGGTTCCGGGCCCAAAAGTCGGCCAATGAAAAGCCGCCAGAGCCGTCCGGGGATTGGAGGGGGCTGGAGGATGCAGGCAGAACCGCAGGCGCCCTGCCCTGCCCTCCGCTACATGCCCAGCTTTGCCCGCACCTCGCTCAGGCGGGAGCGGCTGACAGGCACCTTGGGCAGCGCAGGGGTTTCATCGAAGTAACACACGCCATTGTCCTTCTTGCGCTCGAAACTGGTGACATGCGCCAGATTCACCAGATAGCTGCGGTGGGTGCGGATGAAACTGCCGGTGGCGGTGCGAGTTTCGGCCTCTGAGATTGACCAGGGACAGAATAGCTTCGCCTCGCCGCTGTAGAGCACGGTGTAGTGACCTTCGGCGCGGATGGCCGACACGCTGTCCGGGCTGATGAAATGGGTGCGCGCATCGGATTCGTAAGGTATACGCGCCTCCTGCGAGATCTCGGCGGCCTCCGCTTCTGGCCCGGTCGCCGCCGGATCGATTTCCTCAGCCACAGGCGGCTGCACGTCAGCCTGCCCGGTCTGCGCAGTTCCCTCCCCGCTCAGCCGGGTGGCGAAAGTGGCGCCGCTGAGCAGGAAACTGCCCGAGAGCACAAAGGCCGACAGGGTGACCCCAAAGGCCAGCACGCCCCGGCTCATCGGCGGTACAAAGGTGGTGTATTCGGCAGATTGGGTGAAACCCGTGCCCGCCATGGCGATGAAATGCACGGCAAAAACGGCGATGCCAAAGCCAAAGGTGCCCAGAACGATATTGCGGGCGCTGCGGTGGCCATAGGAGACCTGAAACGACGCCATGCTAAGCGCGATGGAGGCGGCAAAAGCCATGGCAATCTGCGCCGGAGTATAGCTTGGCACGCACAGTTCCATCCCCGACATGCCGATGTAATGCATCGCCGCGATGCCGCTGCCCATGATGACCCCGGCCAGCATGATCTTGCCTCGTGTCCGGGTGCCGAAATGCACGATCAGCAGCGCCAGCCCCATGAACAGGATCGCCGTCAGGGCCGAAATCAGTGTCACCAGCGGATCAAAGTAATAGGCCACCGGAAGCTCCAGCCCCAGCATGGCCACGAAATGCATCGACCAGATGCCGCTGCCCAGGATCACCGACGCCGCCGAGACCACGATCTTGCGCACCGGCGCCGACATCTGCGAGGCGCCCTGCGTCAGCGACAGGCCGGAAAACCCCGCGATCAGGGCAATGGCCAAAGATGCCAGAACAAACAGGCTGTTATGACTGTAGTCGAGCAAAAGGGCCTCCCTTCCCCATGCAGCACTGCGTCAGCATATCCGCAAAATTTCACCCACGCATAGAAAAAGACGCACCCCAGGGGGCGCGCCTTGATGTTCTGTCAGTTGATCACTTGTCGTCGTCTTCGTCGAACTCGGCCATCAGAGGATCCTCTTCATCCTCGTCATCGTAATAGCCTTCTTCGCGCAGCTGCTCTTCGCGTTTCTTCTCGACCCGGCTCACCAGGAAGATCGAAATCTCGTAAAGCCCATAGACAACCGTGAACAGGATCAGCTGGGTGATCACATCCGGCGGCGTCACCAGCGCGGCCAATACCAGAATGGCCACAACCGCGTATTTGCGCACCGATCCCAGACCTTCGGCGCTGACCAGTCCGGCCTTACCCATCAGGGTCAGCAGCACCGGCAGCTGGAAGCACAGGCCAAAGGCCATGATGAACTTCAGCGTGATGTCCAGCGACTCGTTCACCTTACCAAAGAAGGTGATGCGCACGCCATCAGCCGTTTCCGGCACCACCGCCGCATCCGTCGGCAGGTCATTGACCGTTCCGGACAGAAGGTTGGCAAAGATCGACGACACATCCGCAAAGCCAAGGAAAAAGGCCATCGCCAGCGGGGTGACGACGAAATGCGCAAATGATGCGCCCAAAAGAAACATCACCGGCGCCGCGATCAGGAACGGCAAAAAGGCGTTCTTCTCGGTCTTGTAAAGGCCGGGTGCCACGAACCGCCACAATTGGAAGCCGATCACCGGAAAGGACAAGGCAAAGCCGAAGACCATCGAGATCCGGAACAGCGTGAACAGGTATTCCTGCGGGCTGGTATATTGCAGCGTCGGCGACGGGTCGCCCAGCTCGCGCAGGGTGGCCTCGATCGGCCCCAGCAGGAACTGCAGGATCGGCTCAGCCACGGTAAAGGCCAGCACGATCCCGACGATAAAGGCCCCCACCGCCCGGATCAGGCGGGTGCGCAGCTCTGCCAGATGCTCGATCAGCGGCGCTGTGGAGTCCTCGATATCATCCGTTTGACTCATGATTTGGTCTCTTTGTCTTGATCCGGCTCCCCGGCACCTGCCTTGGCCGCCTCCGCTGCCGCTGCGGCCTCTTCGGCCTCACGAGCCTGGCGGTCAGATGCGGCGCGGGCGGTGGCCTCCTGGATCTTCTTGGCATCGGCGGCGCGTTCGGCGGCCAGCTTTCCGGTTTCGCTGTCCGGATCGAATTTGGTCGGGTCAATCGATTTGGCCATATCCTGCGCCGCCTCTTTGACACCGTCCATGGCCGTGCCAACTGGATTGGTCGCTGCCTTCAGCCCCTGCGCCATATCCTTGACGCCCGCCTCATCGGCGGCGTCATTCATCGCGCGGCTGAATTCACGGGCCATGCCCTTGGCCTTGCCCACGAAGCGGCCGACGTTGCGGAACAGCACGGGCAGATCCTTGGGACCGACCACGATCAGCGCAACGATCCCGACCACCATGAGTTCGGTCCACCCAAGATCGAACATGGCGGATTACGCCTTGTCTTTTTCGGTCTCGGGGGTGATGTCCTTGGCGTCGGCAGCGGCGTCCTGCTCCAGTTCCTCGGTGCTGTCTTTCACGCCTTTCTTGAAGGCGGTGATGCCTTTGCCCACTTCGCCCATCAGCGAGGAAATCTTGCCGCGGCCAAACAGGACCAGAACCACGACGGCGATCAGCAGAATGCCCGGAAGGCCGATATTGTTAAGCATGTGAGTGTCTCCTTCTTGTCCGGTGCCCATCCGCACCGGTTTTGTCTGTCATCCCCATTTTTACGGACGCGCCGCGCTGCCGGATAGATCTGGCAGGCTGTCGGGGGGCTCAGGCAGGGCAAAAATCACTGAAATCCGCATCCGCTCAAACACAACTGACAGGTTTATGTCAGTTGCTCCCTGCTAGGTCCATCCTGTCACATCAATAAGGAGACACCGATATGACAGACACTCAGACCACTCCGGTTGCCGAAATCGTCACTTTCACCCTGGCGAGCGGAATCACCCCCGAGGCCTTTGTCGCGATCAGTCAGCAAAGCGAAGCCTTCGTGCGGGCGCAGCCGGGGTTCATGTTCCGCCGTCTCAGCTGCGGCGCCGACGGCCGCTGGAGCGATCACGTGGTCTGGCGCGATCACGCGGCGGCCATGGCGGCAGCAGAGGCCTTTCCCAAGCAGCCCTTTGCCGCGGCGCTGATGCAGGCGATTGAGCCCGGCAGCATCGACATGCGCCACGAAGACATCCTGTGGCAGATGGCGGCTTGACCTAACGGTGCGGCGCAGGCCAAGGCTAGGGTCATGCGCCGTACCGACCGCCTTTTCGAAATCATCCAGATCCTGCGCGATGGGAAGTTGCACCGCGCGCAGGACATCGCGGCGCGGTTGGAGGTCTCTACCCGCACCATATACCGCGACATGGACACGTTAGTCGCCTCAGGCGTGCCGGTCGAAGGGGAGCGCGGCGTCGGCTACATGGTGCGCGAAGCGATCACCCTGCCGCCCCTCACGCTAACCCCCGAGGAACTGGAGGCGCTGAACCTTGGCATGGCCATCGTCGCCGAGGCCGCCGATCCGGACCTCAAATCCGCCGCGCAGTCCCTGGCGGCCAAGGTGGACGCGGTGCTGCCTGCCGAGACCATCGCCGAGGCGGATGCCTGGAAGTTCGCCGTCTACCCCTTTGCCGATGCGGCGCGGGGCTTTGCCCAGATGCCCACCCTGCGGGCAGCGATCAAGGCGCGCCAGAAGCTGCAGATCACCTATCGCCGCATCGATGGCGAAATGACGCGGCGCAAAATCCGCCCGCTGCACATGGAATACTGGGGCCGTGTCTGGACCCTCACCGCCTGGTGCGAAGCGCGCGAGGATTTCCGTGTCTTCCGCGTTGATCTGATCGAAGAGGCCACCGCCCTGCCCGAGTTGTTCGTCGATGAGCCGGGCAAGCGGCTGTCGGATTACGATCCCTACCGCGACAAGGAGGAGAGCTGATCACTCACCTTTGTCCTGCTTTCTGCCGCGGCGGCGGATAAGCACATAGATGCCGCTGCCCAGCGCCCCGCCGATGGCCGCAGCCAGCGCAACATGCAACATCAGCGCGCCAAGGGTCAGCGGAAACAGGGCAAGCGTCATGATCATCGCCTCGGCAAAGCCGCCCGGCCCCTGATAGGAGGCAAGGGAGAACAGCGAATAGCAAACCCAGACGACCGACAGCAGGCCAGCGCCCGAAAGCGCAGCCCATAGCCTGCCCGCATCCTTTGGCTCGGCAACCGAAACAGCGGGCACCAGCACCGCGAGGACATACTCTCGCCACTTGCTTTTGCGCCCGCGGATTGCCGCCTTGCAGGCCGAAATCTCCACAAGGGCGAGCACGATCAGCGGCACGGCGTGAAACAACGCGACGGGTATGAACAGGGACACGCCCCGCGACCAGGACACCATGGACACCCCGGCGTTCTGCAGCGTGATCCAGACCAGGCCCCCTGTTGCATAGATCGCCCCAAGGCCTCCCAGCCAAGTGAGATGGGCAATCAGGCGCACCCCACGCAAATTTCTGGCAGCCCCTGGCGGGATCTCTGGTTCGGTCTCTGGCTCTTCCGGCATGTTCTGTGCCTCCCGTGCCCGAGTATGAGACAACAGTAGGAACATCGGTTCAAGACGTCACTCCTTGGGGCGGCTCGGCCTGCCGGTGCACGCGCTTCACGGGAAAGTCACCTCTGCCCCGCCCGCCCGTATATTGCAGCCTTGCATCTGTTCCCTTAGCGTTTGCCCAGTTCATCACGCGGGAAGGCGTATCACATGGTCCAGGGAAGCTGCTGTTGCGGCGCGGTACAATTTCAACTGACTGTGCAACCGCCGATGATGGGCACCTGCCATTGCTCCCGCTGCCGCAAGGTCGGCACCAGCGCCATCGTGCTTGTGCGGCCCGGAGACGTGCAATGGATCAAGGGCAAGGATCAGGTCACCACCTACACGCCTGAGCCGCCCTTCAAATTCATCCGCTGTTTCTGCAAGATCTGCGGCACCTCGCTGGGGGAAATCCTGGCCGAGGACGAGCGTATCGCAATCGCGGCAAGCGCGCTGGATGGCGATATCGGCGTCAGAAACCAGTTTCACGAGTTCGTCGCTGACAAGGCCGATTGGTACGAGATTTGCGACGATGCCCCGCAATACGACGGTGCACCGACATAACGCCAAGGACGGAGTGGTTCCCTATCCCTTTGGGAAGACGAAACACCGGTTGCGCGGCACGGTGAGCCAGAGGACGCGGCCCACTTCGGGCAGGAACACGTTAGGTACCGTCACCTTCAGGAGCGATCCGTCAAAATCCATGCGGAACTCGACCAGGCTTTCATGGCCAAGAAAGCGCGCCCGTTCGACCACGCCGCGCGCCGGGACGCCGTCGCTGGGGGTCGGCAAGGGACCTTTGCCCGCGCGGTCGAAATCAATGCGCACGTGCTGCGGGCGAAAGACGATCTCCACATCGGTACCATCGGGCACGCCCGGAGCCAGGAACTGGCCGAATGGCGTCTGCGCCAGCGCGCCGTTCACCTGTGCATCCAGAACGTTGACGTCGCTGAAAAAGGCCACCGCCGCCTTATCGACCGGGCGGGTATAGACGTTATAGGGCGCGCCCTGCTGTACGATCCGCCCGCCCCGCATCAGGGCGATCTCATCGGCCATGCGCATGGCTTCTTCGGGCTCGTGCGTCACCAGAAGGACTGCCGTGTCCTCTTCGCGCAAGAGCGTCAGCGTCTCGTCGCGGATGCCATCGCGCAGACGGTTATCAAGACCGGAGAAGGGTTCATCCATCAGCATGATACGCGGACGCGGCGCCAGGGCGCGGGCCAGTGCGACGCGCTGTTGTTCGCCGCCCGACAGCTGGTGCGGGTAATCGTCGATGTATTTCGACAGCGACACCTTGGCGAGCAGCTCCTCGACCCGCGCGCGTTTCTGATCCTTCGGCCCTTTCAGACCAAAGGCGACGTTATCCGCGACGCTCAGGTGCGGGAACAGGGCAAAGTCCTGAAACATCAGGCCGATCTCGCGCCGCTCGGGCGGGACACGGAACACCGTGTCGCAGATCAGCTTGCCATCCACATAGATTTCGCCCTCGTCCTGCATCTCCACCCCTGCGATCATGCGCAGAGTGGTGGATTTGCCGCAGCCCGAGGGACCCAGCAGGCAGGTCACCTGTCCCGCCTGAATTTGCAGGGACACATCGTCGACCACCGGGCGCCCGTCGAAGAACCGCTTGATATTGCGGATTTCCAGCCGTGGCGGGGCCATGGTGCTGAGCATTTCGGCAGGGGCAGTGTTCATGCGGCCTCGGAGCTGTTTCCGACGCTTTCCATCGGGTTTGGCGCAGATGTAGCAGCCCCCCTGTCAGGCTTCAACCCTGCGGCTGCCGCGCGCCACTGCGGCAAAGCCGACCACCAGCACGATCACGCAGATCTGCAAAAGCTGCTCGTATTTGTGCCCATCATAAAGCAGCGCCGAGATGCCGGGTGCATCGCGGAACATATAGGCCGCCGCGCCAAGTATGGCAGAGCCAAAGCTGACCAGATAAGCCCAGATTGCCACCTGACGTTTACCGAGAAGTCCCGCTACCAGCACCGGGGTCAGGAACATCGAGGCGGTACCGGATACAGCCACGGCATCAAACATCGTCTTGTTGCCCCAAAGCGTCAGCGCGCCACCAGCAGCGGCAAAGACCACCATGGCGATGCGGCCGCCCATCAGGCTGCGCGGCGCAAGGCGCAGTTCTTCGACCACCAGACGCGCGGCCGAGCTGAGCGCGGAATCCAGCGTCGAGAGCGCCGAAACCAGCAGCGACACGATCAGCATGACGAAAACCCAGCCCGGCAGCATCGTCGCCCATGTCCCCAACAGCTGGCCTTCGTATTCCGCGCCCTCAAGGGAAGCCTGAATGCCGAAAAAGCCAAAGGCGATGATGCAAAGCGCCGAAGTCCAGAAGGCATGCGAAAAGCTTTTGCGGGTGGTTGCGGGATCGGCAAGAAAGCCGCGGTCCATCATCACCGGATCATGCACCGGGTAAGAGAAGACCTGCAGCGCGGCCACCACCAGCAGCACCCAGCCGTCATGGGCGCCCGCCGCCCCCGGCGCGGTCATCACCGCAGAGATCTCAAAGCCCGGGCGCAGGATCAGCGCGACAAAGGCGGCGCCAAAGACCACGAGGAACAGCGACATCTGGATCACATCGGTGCGCAGCGCCGCCGACAGCCCGCCCCATGCGGAATAGGCCAGCGCCAGCACACCAACCACCAGAATGGCAGTCGTCTCGGCCCCTGCCACATCCGGCAGGGCGGCGGCAAAGATCAGCCCGACCACCAGCAGGTTGGCAAAAACTTCGGACAACAGGCGCAGTGCGATCACCAGATTATAGGCGGTGGTGCCCGTGGCGCCGAAACGCTCCGCCAGCCAGGATTGCACCGATGTCGCACCCTGTGCGCGCATCCGGCCAACGATATAGCCGCCGGTCAGAAAGGAGCCGTAATAGGCCGCATAGGCCAGAGTTCCCGCGATGCCGTAGTAAAAGCCCAAGATCGCCGCGTTCATCAACGAGCGCGCGAAGATCCACGTGGTCACCTGTGACAGCACCAGCGTCCACAGGGTCGGCGCCTCTCCTCGGTCGGACTGACCGCCGAAGAACCCGCCCACCGTGGCCTTGCGCGGCGCATAGTAGAGGCTGAGCAATATGATAGCGGCAAAGATGGTGGTTATGGCGATGGCCTGCATGATCGTTATCCCCGTTTTGATGGGCTCGGCGTAGCAGGCAGGCCCTTACCGCACCATATTGCCCACAGGAATGTGAAGCGGTGTCAGGGACAAACTGGGTGACCTGCGCGCAAAACAGGCACCCTCGGCCTCCCGAGCGCCGGATATTCAATCGTCCCAGCTGTTGCCGATTATTCCCCCGCTGGCAGCAGGTCGAACGCAGCCTCCGCCCGCACATTGCCATTGACCAGCAGCTCCAGCCGATGCGGCCCGGGCACCAGTTTGAACGTGGTGGCATCCCCTTTCAGCTTATGTGCCTTGCTGAGCTTCAGAGCACCACGCACTAGCTTTGCCTGTTTCAGCTTGAACACCTTGGCCGAAGCTTTGCCGCCGGGGCGCTGAAAATGCAGCCGGTAATCGACCAGCACCGGCTGCTCCGCTGGCCCCGCCAGATCGACAGAGAAGGACAGTGCATCGCCGATGGGAACCGCTGCGCTTTGCAGCGTGATCCTGGCCTCCACCGGCGCCTCCGGATCATATCCCAGAAGGCCCAGTGCGCCTGGGTGCCCTGCCTTCACCAGTCCACGGCAGGCGTGGCGGGTGATCCAGTCCATTTCCTTGCCCGTCTGTTGTCCGGCCTCGCCCCAGCGGCGCAGGGTCTCGACCACCAGATCCGGCTCTTTCTTGGCGATGTCGTTCAGGTGGTTGGCGACCGAGCGGGTGACAAAGCGCGTGCCATCCCGGTGCAGCTGGTCCAGCAGCGGAAGCGGCGCCCGCAGATCAAGCCCGATCCCAAGGCCCCAAGGCAGACGCGGGCGCGTGCCCTCGCTGACCAGCCGCCGCACGTGGTAATGGTCGTGCCCGGCCCAGTCCTGCATCCGTTCCAGCGTCAAATCCGGCCAGCGGTTCAGGAAGGGTCGAATGGCGAATTCCATGGAGAACCGCTGTGTCAGCGCCTCCAGCAGATCCAGTGATAGATCCGGGTGCGCTTCCAACCCCTTGGACACCACGAATTCACCCAATGGGGCAAAGATGAAGTCGCCGAAATCATCGTCGCTTTTGCCCGGGTCCAGCGGCGGCGGCAGGGCCGCGCGCAGCAGTGGCGCGAATTCGGGCAAGGGCGCAGCGTAATGCTGACCCAAAACCTCGGCGATCCAGTCGATCCTCTGTTTCAGCTCCAGCTCCGGCAGGCAGGCGTTCACCTGCGCCTCGAACCCCGGCGCGTCGAAACCGGGGTCACAGGCAGCAAAAAGACCCGCCAGATAGCGGGTCTTTTCCGGATTAAACAGCTGGTCCTTCAGGGAAAAACCGCTGGCCATCGCCTTACAGCGTCATATTGGTGGCGCCGCCATCCAGCAGGATGTTCTGCCCCACGATAAAGCCCGCATGCTGCGAGCAGAGGAAGGCACAGGCCGCGCCAAATTCCTGCCGGGTACCATAGCGGCCCGCCGGGATGGTTGCTTCGCGCTGAGTGCGGGCCTCTTCGATGGAAATGCCCTTTTGCCCGGCCACACCGGTGTCCAGCGACACGGCACGGTCGGTTGCGTGAATGCCCGGCAGCAGATTGTTGATGGTGACACCGCTGCCTGCGACCTGCCGCGAAGTGCCCGCGACATAGCCGGTGAGACCGGCACGCGCCGAATTCGACAGGCCCAGCACTGCAATCGGCGCCTTCACCGATTGCGAGGTGATATTGACCACCCGGCCCCAGCCGCGCTCCATCATGCCGGGCAGCAGCGCCTTCATCAGCGCAATCGGCGCCAGCATATTGGCATCCAGCGCCTTGATGAAATCGTCGCGCTCCCAGTCCGACCACATGCCGGGGGGCGGGCCGCCTGCGTTGGTGACCAGAATGTCGGCCGCGCCTGCGGCCTCCAGCACCTTTTGCTGGCCTTCGGCGGTCGTCACGTCTGCCACCACGGTCTCGACCTCGACGCCATAGGTGTCACGGATGGTCTGCGCCGCCGCCAGCAGCGCCTCTTCTCCGCGTGCGTTCATCACCAGATTGACCCCGGCTTCGGCCAGCGCCTCGGCACAGCCAAGCCCCAGACCCTTGCTGCTGGCACAGACCAATGCGCGCTTGCCTGCAATTCCCAGTTCCATGTTCGTCCTCCATCTGGATTCTTCGTTTCCGGCGCAGACTGTGCACTCTGCGCCCGCCGTTGACCAGCCTTCCCGCCCCCGCCATGATCACCTATGTCGTGATCACGGGTCAGAAATTCTGTCCGTTGTCGTCTGTTTCGTGCCATATTTCCCGGATAGGTTAAACCAACCGCTGGCGCCCGCGCCGCCCCCTCTTTGCACAGACGAGCCATACCGTGACAGCCGACCGCACCGCGATCCGATCCATCCCGGCCCATGCCGCCGCCGCCTTTTTGGTGGAGACCGGCGCCAATATGGGCGATCCGCTGGGGGTGCTGGAGGATCTGGTGCTGGACGATGTCTATATGCTCGCCCCCGGCGCCGCAGCCCCGCAACGCCTGTCGGTGGCCAGCGGCAGCGATGGCAGCTTCACCCTCGCCGAAGACAGCGAGCTGGGCCAGCCCGGCGCCGCGCTGCATCTTGACTGCGCGCTCACCCTGATGGCCGAGGTCGGCCCCAATGTGGATGCGCTGGTGATGGTGGAGGTCGATGCCGAAGGGCTGATCGCCGCAGTCTACCTGGTGCCGATGGCGCCGCTGATGCCGCAGACCGGATATACGCTTCTGAAGGCCGAGCGCGCGCCGGCCCGGGCGCGGCTGGCGCAGATGGCCTCGATCGCCTTTACCCGGGGCACTCATATTACCCTCGCCACCGGCGCCCAGAAGCCCATCGAGGATCTGCGCCCCGGGGACCGCATCCTGACCCGCGATGACGGTGTGCAGGAGTTGCGCTGGATCGGCCAGACCACCAGCCGCGCCACCGGCGCCATGGCCCCGATCCTGATCCGCAAGGGTACGCTCAACAACGCCCGCGACCTGCTGGTCAGCCCCGATCACCGGCTGATGGTCTACCAACGCCACGATGCGCTGGGGGCGGGCACGCCCGAATTGCTGGTCGCCGCCCGCCATCTGGTGAACGGAGACAGCGTAGTGGTGCAGGACGGCGGGTTCGTGGATTATTTCCAGCTGCTGTTCGACCGCCATCACATCGTCTATGCCGAGGGCATCGCCGCCGAAAGCCTGTTCCTGGACCCGGTGACCGAACCCGCCCTTCCCCCAGGCCTGCTGCAGCGGATCGCAGACGGGTCCATCCCGCCCCAGCGCCGCGACAGCCACGGGCTGGACGTGCCAAGCCCGCTCTTGGACCGGCCGGATCTGGTGGAGCTGCTGAAGCGGGCGTCGCTGCGGTAGCCGTCCGGCATGGTCAGCCGTGCTAAGCTAGCCACAGTTGCAAACTTCGACGACCCGGCCCAAACCTGTCATTGATCGCCCCCCTCTGGTGCTGCACTGCGGTCCGTCGAAGAAGACATCTGTTGAAACTGCTGTATAGGCGGTGCTCAGATGGCGGACGCTGATGTTAGACACTTCGTTTCTCCAAAAACCATGGCACCAACGTCGTGACGGACTTCACCGATGGAGAAGGCTTTATTCGGCTGTTTGGAACCACCGCAATCGACATAAACGATCTTGCGATCACGCAAACTTTGGAGGGTGTTGAGTTCACGGTTGATGGCACCAGCATCTTGCTTGCAGGCGCTGATCTAGCCACTCTGTCCAACGCAGGTTTTGAGTTTGTGTAGAACCATTGCATCGTCGTTTTAAACGGCAGTGCTTTCTCTAAAATTGCAAGAATAATCTACCTATGCGTGTTTAAATATGAGTGATTTTTTAAACCTCCCGAGGCCAGAATGGCTCAATGCTTTGAGACATTTAGGAACGTCTGAACAACGTCTTCGGCTGCGCCGATGTTGCCGCTTGAGGGCAGTTTGGGGCGGTTGAGGCGTCATTTCCAGCGATTTTCGCCCCGTATTGGCCGCCTGAGCGGCGGTTTGGCCGAT
>NZ_JBDOQR010000043.1:0-40726 GCF_039839315.1 Phaeobacter sp. CAU 1743
CCCTCACGGGCATGCTGGCTGCGGGTGAGTTCGGTCCAGGCCATCGTGGTCTCCGTTCAGTGTCGTACCCGAACAGAAACACAACCTCCTGAACTCACTCAATTAGTTTCAAATCGGGCTCTTAGGGAGGGGCTGGGTCAGACAGCACGGGCGCAGGCGAGCAATTCCATCTGCGGTCATCTCGAAGCAGTCCTTGCCGCGCGCGGGACTCTCCGGGCGACTGTGCTCGCCGGCTACTGGCCGATCCGAGGAGAACCGGATCTGCGCCCGTTCCTGTCCGATCTTCACGCGGCGGGTGTCCGTATCGCGCTGCCGGTGGTGGAGACCCCCGCAGCGCCCCTCGTGTTCCGCCGATGGACGCCGGGCATGCGCATGCTGCGCGGCCATTGGAACATCCCCGTTCCGCCGACCGAGGCGGAGGTCCTGGTGCCCGATATCGCGCTTGCGCCCTGCCTCGGCTGGGACGAGGGTTGTTATCGGCTCGGCTGGGGCGGCGGCTATTATGACCGGACACTGGCCGCGCTTTCGCCGCGCCCCGTCACCATCGGCGTCGCGCTGGCGGCAGCCCGACTGACTACAATCTACCCGCAGCCCCATGACGTTCCCCTCGACATGATCGTGACCGAGACGGGCGTATCGGGGGAGCGAAAGGACCAATCATGACCCCGACGAGAGAACCAACGGCCCGGTTGAGGCGAGGCGAAGGCGCGATCGCCCGGCTTGCCTGCCTTGTGCTGCAACCGGTCCTGACGCGCGTTGTCCGTCGGGTCGCGGCGCGGCACCCGTCGCTCTTCGCGCGGCTCGGTCCGCATCAGGCGACAGATTTCCTGATCGATCCCGTGGAGCTGCCCTTTGCGCTGCATCTGCGCCCCGACCCGCACGCGCTGGTCTTCCGCGCCGTGCCGCGCGATGCGACGCCACAGGCCGGGGCCACGATCCGCGGGCCGTTCCTGCTGCTTCTGGAACTGATCGACGCCGAGCAGGACGGCGACGCGGCCTTCTTCTCGCGCGATCTGGAGGTGAGCGGGGACACCGAGGCCGTCGTGCGTCTTCGGAACGCGCTCGACGACATGGACGGCTCGCTGGCCGAAGAGACGTCGGCGATGTTCGGGCCAGCCGGACGGGCGGTTCTCGCACGTTTGCGGCGGGCCTATCCGGATGCCACCAAACCGCAGGAATACGCATGAGCCTTGCCGAACTGATCTGCCCCGCGGGCACCCCCGCCGCACTGCGCACCGCCGTCGACGCGGGCGCCGATGCCGTTTATTGCGGCTTCCAAGATGCGACCAATGCGCGGAACTTTCCGGGGCTGAACTTCACCCCCGATGAACTGGCCGAGGCGGTGACCTACGCCCATGCGCGCGGCACCAAGGTGCTCCTGGCGCTGAACACCTATCCGCCCGCGGGCAAGGTGGATCTCTGGCGGCAGGCGGCGGACACCGGCGCGCGGCTGGGCGTGGATGCGTTCATCGTCGCCGACATGGGCGTGGCCGACTACATCGCGCGGACGTATCCGGGTATCCGGCTGCACCTGTCGGTGCAGGCCGCGGCCTCATCGCCCGAGGCAATCCGCTACTATTGCGAGAATTTCGGTGTAAAGCGCGTGGTCCTGCCGCGCATCCTCACGATCCCCGAGATTCGCCAGATCCGCCGCGAAATCCCCTGCGAGATAGAGACCTTTATCTTCGGCAATCACGGGCTGATGGTGGAAGGCCGCTGCAGCCTGACCAACTACCTGACGGGTCAATCTACGAACATGGACGGGGTGTGCTCGCCCGCCTCGGACGTGGAGTATGTGCGCGATGCAGACGGGTCGATGTCTTCGCAGCTGGCGGGGTTCACCATCGACCGTTTCGGGCCCGAGGAGAAGGCCGGCTATCCCACGATCTGCAAGGGCCGCTACGCCGCGCCCCATCGCCCCGAAGGCTACTACGCCTTCGAGGAACCCGTCAGCCTGAATCTGTCGCGGCTGCTGCCGGAGCTGATCGAGGCGGGCGTGCATGCCTTCAAGATCGAAGGGCGGCAGCGGTCTAAATCCTATGTGCGCGGCGTCGTGCGGGCCTTTCGCGCAGCGGTGGACGACATCAAGGCCGGACGCGAGTCAAACATCGCCGATCTGATCGCCCTGACCGAGGGGCAGAAACAGACCCAGGGCGCCTTCGAGACAAAGAAATGGCGGTGAAGACCATGACCCAACTGACACTAGGCCCGATCGCCTACCACTGGCCCGCCG
This sequence comes from Phaeobacter sp. CAU 1743, assembly GCF_039839315.1. Taxonomy (NCBI): domain Bacteria; kingdom Pseudomonadati; phylum Pseudomonadota; class Alphaproteobacteria; order Rhodobacterales; family Roseobacteraceae; genus Phaeobacter; species Phaeobacter sp. CAU 1743. The sequence goes on from NZ_JBDOQR010000043.1 coordinate 2,234, forward strand.
AGGCGCGGCGTGATTTCTATGCCCGCATTGCGGATGAGGCGCCCGTGGATGAGGTTTATCTGGGCGAGGTGATCTGCTCCAAGCGCGCGCCCTTCCACGAGGCAGACCTGCCCGCCACGATCGAGCGGCTGGAACGCGCAGGCAAGACCGTGATCCTGTCGACGCTGGCCGAGGTAATGTTGAAACGCGAGCGCAAGGCGACCGAGGATCTGGCCGCGATGGATGCGCCCGAGATCGAGATCAACAATGCCGCCGGCCTCTTTGCGCGCGGCAAACGCCCGCACCGGATCGGCCCCTTCATGAACGCCTATAACGAGGCGACCATCGCCTGGATGGCCGGGAAGGGCGCGACCCATGTCTGCCTGCCAACCGAGATGCCCGCCCCGGCCATCGCCGCCGCGGCGCGGGCGGCGGGCGCGCTGGGGCTCGGCGTCGAGGTGCAGGTCTACGGCCGCGCCTCTCTGGCGGTGTCGGCGCGGTGCTATCACGCCCGCGCGCACGGCCGCACCAAGGACAACTGCCAGTTCGTCTGTGAAGAAGATCCCGACGGCATGCCGCTCCGCACTCGCGACGACCGGCCGATCCTGCGGGTGAACGGCATCCAGACTCTGTCGGAAAGCTATGTCGACCTGCTCCCCGAAGCGGACCGTCTGGTTGCCGATGGCGTTACGCACCTGCGGCTGATGCCACAGGCGGTGGACATGGTCGCGGTGGCGCAGGTGTTTCGTGATGTGCTCGATGGGCGCGTGGCGACAGGCGAGGCTGATGCTCACCTTGCGATGTTGAGCGGGGATGCGGGCCTGAGCAACGGTTTCTATCATGGCACGGCAGGCTATCGCCGCATTGCCGCCGCCGCGCCGGCCTGAGCGCGCAAGGGACGCCACAAATGACCTCGACCGCCGAACAGATGCTCGCCTGGACCGGACCCGTGATCCTGACCTACGGGTTCCGCCCGTTCTTCTTCGGCGCTGCCGTCTGGGCTGCGCTGGCGATGGCGCTTTGGGTGCCGATGCTGTCAGGACACCTGATGTTGCCCACAGCCTTTGACCCTGTGTCATGGCACGCGCACGAGTTCCTCTACGGTTATGTCGGTGCCGTCGTCGCGGGCTTTCTCCTGACTGCGGTGCCGAACTGGACGGGGCGCCTGCCGATCGTCGGCTGGCCGCTGGGCGGGCTGGCGGCTCTTTGGCTCGTGGGGCGCGTGGCTGTGATCTTCTCGGCGGGGTTGCCGGCGCTGCTGGTGGCGGTGGTCGACCTGGCCTTCCCGGTCGTGCTGGCCACGGTGATCGGGCGCGAGATCGTGGCGGGCGGGAACTGGCGCAATCTGATCGTGCTGGGGATGCTCGCGGTCTTTGCCCTCGGTAACGCGCTGTTCCACTGGGAGGCCGCGCGAGGCGAGTATGCCGCGCAAGGTTACGGCCTGCGGCTGGGCCTGGGCGCGGGCGTAATGATGATCGCAGTGATCGGCGGGCGGATCGTGCCCTCCTTTACCCGCAACTGGATGGTGAAACGGCGCAGCGCCGTCCTGCCCGTGGCGCCGATGCAGTCCTTCGACAAGGGGGCGCTCGCGGCACTTCTGGTGGCGCTTGTGCTGTGGGTCGTGCTGCCTCTCGGGACGCTGACCGCGTTGGTGCTTGCGCTGGCAGGCGTGTTGCACGCCCTGCGATTGGCCCGTTGGGCAGGACACCACACCTTTGCCGAGCCGCTGGTGACTGTGTTGCACGCAGGCTATGCCTTCGTGCCGCTGGGGGCCCTGGCATTGGCCGCAGAAATCTTGGCTCCCGGCTCCTTCGGAATGGCGGGCGCGCAGCATTTCTGGTTGGCGGGTGCGGTCGGGTTGATGACATTGGCGGTGATGACACGCGCCACGCTTGGCCATACCGGGCAGGATCTGAGGGCGGGGGCGGGTACGGTCGCGATCTATCTCGCCCTGATCCTGTCCGTCTTTGCGCGGGTCGCGGGTGGCGTATGGCCCGAAGTCTCCAGCCCATTGCACACGATGGCGGGGCTGTTCTGGATCGTCGCCTTCGGGGGCTTTGCCATCGTCTATGGTTCGCTCTTGTTGCGCTTGCCCGCCGCCAAGCGGATCTGAGGCGCGCACCGATGGGATGGTTCGAGTTCGCCCTGGCCTATGTCGTCTTCTACCTGTCTCATTCCTTGCCCGTACGACCGCCGCTGCGGCCATGGTTACAGGCGCGGCTTGGAGCATCCGGTTTCACAATGGCCTATTCCGCCCTGTCCCTTGCTGTGCTGGCCTGGTTGATCGCGGCGGCGGGTCGCGCGCCGCATGTGGCTCTTTGGGACTGGGCGCCGTGGCAGGTCCATGTCCCACTGACGGTCATGGGGCCGGTCTGCCTGATCCTTGCGCTCTCCATCGGCCGGCCCAACCCTTTCTCGTTCGGGGGGGCACGCAGCAACCAGTTCGACCCGGCACGGCCCGGCATCGTTCGCTTGTCGCGTCACCCGCTGCTTCTGGCGTTGGCGCTTTGGGCAGCGGCCCATCTCGTGCCCAACGGAGATCTGGCCCATGTGATCCTGTTCGGGACTTTCGCCGCCTTCGCGCTGCTGGGAGGTCGACTTATCGATCGGCGCAAACGCCGCGAGATGGGGCCAGAGTGGCAACAGATGCGTGATCGCGTGGCGGACGCGCCGCTCCTCTCGGCGGCACTGTCGGGGGGCACTCTCCTGCGGCTTGCGGCAGGCATTGCGCTTTACGGGGCGCTGCTCTGGGCGCATCCATTTCTTTTTGGGGTCAACCCGCTTCCCTGAACGTCAATCCTTGATGTCTTCGATCCAAGTCTTCGCAGCGACGGCACGGGGAAGGCCAAGCGGGCCGATGGCCAGCATCGCGACCTGTGTGATCGCCGCAGGTTCGATCCCCTCCGATCTGGCGCGCCGGGTGTGGGAATGGACCGCGCCTTCGGAGCCCGCGCCAATCGCGAGGGCGAGCTTGACGAGGCGCTTCTCGCGGTCTGTCAGGGGGCCGCAATCGGCCGTTGCCTTGCCCAAGGCAGCATAGGCCTTCCAGACATCGGGGTGTTCCTCGGCGAGATCTCCGGCGGCGCCGGGCATGGATTTGGTCATCTGTCAGTCCCTCAGGTTGAAAAGTCATCAATCAGTGGATTTGGTTTCGCAAAGCGCTCAAGGTCCGCCTGGTTGTCGATTGTGATGCAGGTGCCGGTGACGGTAACGCCATAGGGCTGCAGCCCCTTGAAGGCCCGGCTGAGGTTTTCGGGGGTCATGCCCAACACAGAGGCCAGGCGCCGCTTTTCGAAATCCAGTTCGAACGCGGCCCCGCCGCCGGCGTGCCTTTGTTGCCTGAGCAGGTAATTCGCGAGCCGCTCGCGCGAGGTTCTGAGCTTGAGGTCCTTCTGGGACTTGATGACGGAGCGATAGCATTGTGCCAGTTCCGTGACGATCGCACGGGCAAAGTTGTTGTCGGCGTCAAAGATCGCGCGAACGTCCTGACTGGGGATGAGCGCGATCCGGCTTTTCTCCAACGTGCGGGCCGACATCAGGTAGGGCGCATCCTTGATGGTCGCCGCAAGAATGAAGGTCGAGATCGGGCGGACAGTGGCCATGCTGGTCTCTCGGCCATTCCAGGTCGAAAACAGATCGACCGAGCCCGAAATGACGATATGAAGAAAATCGCTCGGTTCTCCTTCGGTGATCAATTCGATCTGTGCAGGGAAATTCTGCACATAGGCGCCACGCATCAAGGATGTCAAATTATTATCCGCCATCTGCGCAAAGAGATCGAGTTTTCGAATATCCCGGTATTCGGAATCGGGCACGTCGTTCCCCCTTCTACTCTGCGCGCTTAACAAATGTCACCAAATTAATTGATATATGTCAACCCGTCAGTTGACCTTCGCGAACGCAGCCTTGATCTGCGACCGCGCACCGGATGACATATTTCTGTAAGCCATTTATTTCGTTAGCATTTTCTCGGTTTTGTGATCTAGATCAAGTCATGAGCGTCGCTGTGGCGTCAGGTCTGGCACTGATCCCCACGCAGGGGTGAAAGACTTATTTGCCGGAGACCCGCCATGCAGACCGTTGCAACAGCCTCACGCGCCGATCAGACGCGCGCCTTGAGCCTGAGCACGATCGCCTTTACCGCCTGTTTCGCGGTCTGGACGATCTTTTCCATCATCGGTGTCGCCATCAAGGCCGAGCTTGGCCTGAACGACACCCAGTTCGGCCTGCTGGTCGCCACCCCGATCCTGACCGGATCGGTCACCCGCCTGTTCCTTGGCGTCTGGACCGAGAAATACGGGGGGCGGCTGGTGTTCTCGAGCCAGATGATCCTGACGGCGCTGGCTACATGGGCGCTGACCCTGGCCGACAGCTACATCATGTATCTGATCGCGGCGCTTGGCATCGGCCTCGCAGGTGGGTCGTTCATCATCGGCGTGGCCTATGTCAGCCGCTGGTATGACGCAGGCCACCAAGGGACCGCGCTGGGTATCTTCGGTGCGGGTAACGTGGGCGCAGCGGTTACCAAATTCGTCGCTCCCTTCGTCATGGTCGCCTATGGCTGGCATGGTGTGGCCTATGTCTGGGCAGCGGGGCTCGCCATCATCGGCGTTTTGTTCTTCCTTCTGGCCAAGGACGACCCCGAACTGGTCGAACGCCGCAAGACCGGCACCAAGGCACCTTCGCTGGCGCAGCAGTTCGCGCCGCTGAAGAACCTCCAAGTCTGGCGCTTCTCGCTCTACTATTTCTTTGTCTTCGGCGCCTTCGTGGCACTTGCGCTCTGGATGCCGCACTACCTGATCGACGTCTACGGCATCGACGTGCGCTTCGCGGGCATGGCGGCTGCGTCCTTCAGCCTCTCGGCTTCGCTGTTCCGCGCCTATGGCGGCGTGCTGTCGGACAAGTTCGGCGCGCGCAGGGTCATGTACTGGACCTTCGGCTTTTCGCTGCTGTTCCTGTTCATGCTGAGCTATCCGCCCACGGACTACGTCATCCAGGGCAAGGACGGCGCCATCGCCTTCTCAACTCAGATGGGTCTGTGGCCCTTCATCGTCACGCTCTTCGCTCTGGGCTTTTTCATGAGCCTCGGCAAGGCGGCGGTCTTCAAGCACATCCCTGTCTACTACCCGAAACATGTGGGCGCTGTCGGCGGGCTTGTCGGCATGATCGGGGGCCTTGGCGGGTTCGTCCTGCCGATCGCCTTCGGCGCACTCCTCGATCTCACGGGCATCTACACGTCATGCTTTGCACTGCTCTTCGGACTGGTCGCCATCGCGCTGACCTGGATGCATCTGTCGATCCGCGCGATGGAGCGCGCTGCGCATGGTGAAGTGCTCGACCAGTTGCCGCAGCTGCCCGAGATGCAGGACATTCACCACCCCGAACGCACCGCCATGCCGCGCGTGCTGGAGGATTGGCGCCCTGAGGACCAACAATTCTGGGCCGAAAAGGGCCGCGCCGTCGCTCGTCGCAACCTGTGGATCTCGATCCCTGCGCTTCTGCTGGCCTTCTCGGTCTGGATGGTGTGGTCGGTCGTCGTGGCTCGCTTGCCCGCCATCGGGTTCGACTTCACCCCGGGACAGCTCTTCTGGCTGGCGGCTTTGCCCGGCCTGTCGGGTGCGACGCTGCGCATCTTCTACAGCTTCATGGTGCCGATCTTCGGCGGAAGGCTGTGGACGACGTTGTCAACCGCCTCTCTGCTGCTGCCCGCCATGGGCATCGGATACGCGGTGCAGAACCCCGAGACGCCTTACCTGATCTTCCTCGTCCTGGCCCTTCTGTGCGGGTTTGGCGGCGGCAACTTCGCCTCTTCGATGGCCAATATCGGCTACTTCTTCCCGAAGGCCGAAAAGGGCAACGCACTGGCGCTGAACGCGGGCCTTGGGAACCTCGGCGTGTCGGTCATGCAGTTCCTTGTGCCCATCGTCATCACGGCGGGTGTCTTCGGGGCCATCGGCGGCGAGCCGGTGACACTGTCGGACGGTGGGCAGCTTTGGATGCAGAACGCAGGCTTTGTCTGGGTGCCCTTCATCCTCGCAGCGACCATCGCCGCCTGGCTGGGCATGAACGACATCGCCGATGCGCGCGCCAGCTTTGCCGACCAGGCGGTGATATTCGGACGCAAGCAGAACTGGTTGATGTGTATCCTCTACACCGGCACCTTCGGCAGCTTCATCGGTTATTCAGCCGGTTTCCCGCTGCTGACGCGGCTGGCCTTCCCGGATGTGAACGCTCTGAACTACGTGTTCCTTGGACCGCTGGTCGGTGCGCTGAGCCGCGCCGGAACCGGGTGGATTTCGGACAAGTTTGGCGGTGGGCGAGTGACCTTCTGGACCTTCGCGCTGATGATCGCGGCCACCTTCGGCGTGATCTCCTTCCTCGGGCTCGGTTCCTTCGTCGGCTTCTTCGCCTGCTTCATGGCCCTGTTCTTCCTGACCGGTGTCGGTAACGCCTCCACCTTCCAGATGATCCCGGTCATCATGGGCCGCGAAATTCCGCGCCTGATGCCGCACTTGGGTGCTGAAGAGCGCAAGCGGCAGATCGCGATGGAGTCCGGCGCGATCGTGGCCTTCACCTCGGCCATCGCGGCCTACGGCGCCTTCTTCATCCCGAAGGCCTACGGCACCTCGATCGCGATGACCGGATCGGCCGTTGGGGCGCTTTGGGGTTTCCTGATCTTCTACGTGATCTGCGTGGCCATCACCTGGGTGGTCTACACGCGCCCCGGCGGCCTTCTCCACGACATCGAACATGGCCGCACGCCGCAGGGCACCGCAGCCCAGCCCGCTGAATGATCCAGTTGATTTCCCGGGCGGCGGCGCTCGCCGCCCGGACCCAGACACCCGAAAGGACAGCCCAATGAGCCATCTGCTCGACAAACTGAACTTCTTCCAGAGCAAGGAACTGGAGCAATTCTCTGACGGTTGGGGTCAAACCACCCGCGAGAACCGCGACTGGGAGGACACCTACCGGAACCGCTGGCGGCACGACAAGATCGTCCGCTCGACCCACGGGGTGAACTGCACCGGGTCGTGTTCCTGGAAGATCTACGTCAAGTCCGGCATCGTCACCTGGGAGACCCAGCAGACCGACTATCCGCGCACGCGCGCTGGCCTGCCCAACCACGAACCGCGCGGCTGCGCGCGGGGGGCGTCCTACAGCTGGTATCTCTATTCCGCCAACCGCGTGAAGAACCCGCTGATCCGTGGCGCCCTGATGCGCGCCTGGCGGAAGATGCGCGAGACCATGACGCCGGTGGCCGCCTGGGCCGCGATCCAGAACGATCCCGCCCTGCGCAACGCAATCAACAAGACGCGGGGCAAGGGCGGCTTCGTGCGGGCAAGCTGGGACGAAGCGACCGAGATCATCGCCGCTGCCAACGCCTACACGGCCAAGACCTACGGGCCCGACCGCGTCTTCGGTTTCTCGCCGATCCCGGCCATGTCGATGGTCAGCTACGCCGCCGGTTCACGCTACCTGAGCCTGCTGGGCGGTACCTGCATGTCCTTCTACGATTGGTACTGCGACTTGCCGCCCGCTTCTCCCCAGACCTGGGGCGAACAGACCGACGTGCCCGAATCGGCCGACTGGTACAACGCGGGCTTCCTGATGCTCTGGGGCTCGAACGTGCCGCAGACCCGCACGCCCGACGCCCATTTCTACACCGAAGTGCGCTATCGTGGCACGAAGTCGGCCGTGGTCAGCCCCGACTATTCGGAAGCCGCCAAGTTCGGCGACATCTGGCTGAACCCGCAGGCGGGCACCGACGCGGCGCTGGCGATGGCCATGGGCCATGTGATCCTGCGCGAATTCCACCTCGACCGGCAGGCCGAGTATTTCGAGGACTACGCCCGCAAGTATACCGACATGCCGATGCTGGTGCGGCTGGATGAAAAGGACGGCCACCTCGTGCCGGGCCGGATGCTGCGGGCTGACGATTTCGACGGCAATCTGGGTGAGAAGAACAACCCCGACTGGAAGACCGTTGCCTATGACGAGACGTCTGGCCAGATCGTGGCACCCAACGGGTCCATCGGCTTCCGCTGGGGTGAGGAAGGCAAGTGGAACCTCGAAGAGCGGGCAAAAGGGGCGGAGGCCAAGCTGCGCCTGAGCCAGATCATGGATGGCGATCACGATGAGGTCGTCGGCGTCGACTTCCCTTATTTCGGCGGTGCAGCCACGGGCGACTTCGTGAAATGTGATCACCCCGAAGTGCTGACCCGGAACATCCCGGCGCGTCGCGTGAAACTTGCCGACGGGTCAGAGGCGCTGGTTGCCACCGTGTTCGACCTGTTCTGCGCCAACTACGGTCTCGACCGTGGTCTTGGCGGTGATTGGGTGTCCAAGGATTTCAACGACGACAGCCCCTATACCCCCGCATGGGCCGAAAAGATCACCGGCGTGGAGCGTGAAAAGATCATTTCCGTCGCGCGGGAATTCGCGGGCAACGCCGAAAAGACCCATGGCAAATCCATGGTCATCCTCGGGGCCGGTCTGAACCACTGGTACCATATGGACATGAACTATCGCGGCATCATCAACATGCTGGTGATGTGCGGCTGCATCGGGCAGGAAGGCGGCGGCTGGTCGCATTACGTGGGTCAGGAGAAGTTGCGCCCGCAGACCGGATGGCAGCCCCTTGCCTTCGCGCTCGACTGGAACCGCCCGCCGCGTCACATGAACTCCACCTCCTGCTGGTACGCGCATACCGACCAGTGGCGCTACGAGACGCTGCGCGCCGGCGAAATCCTGTCACCCACGGCGCCCGAGGGCGACTGGGATATCTCCCTGATCGACTACAACATCCGGGCCGAACGCATGGGTTGGCTGCCCTCGGCCCCGCAGTTGAAAACCAACCCGCTGGAAGTCTCAAAAGCCGCAAAGAAGGCCGGCAAGGAGATCAAGGACTACGTCGCCGAACAGCTGAAATCCGGCGAACTGGAAATGTCGTGTCAGGACCCGGACGCACCGGAAAACTGGCCGCGCAACCTGTTCGTCTGGCGCTCGAACCTGCTCGGGTCTTCGGGCAAGGGACACGAGTATTTCCTCAAGCACCTGCTCGGTACCGATCACGGCGTGATGGGCAAGGACCTGGGCGAGGAAGGCGGCGTGATGCCGAAGGAGGCCGTCTGGCATGACGAGGCGCCGAAGGGCAAGCTCGACCTGCTGGTCTGCATCGACTTCCGTATGTCCACGACGGCGGTCTATTCCGACATCGTTCTGCCGACCGCGTCCTGGTACGAAAAGGACGACCTCAACACCTCGGACATGCATCCGTTCATCCACCCCCTTCAGGCGGCGGTGGACCCGGCCTACGAGAGCAAATCGGACTGGGAGATCTTCAAGGCGATCGCCCGGAAATTCTCCGAAGTCGCGCCGGAGGTGCTGGGTGTCGAGACCGACATCGTCCAACTGCCGCTTCTGCATGACACGGCCGCCGAACTGGCGCAGGCTCATGTGAAGGACTGGAAGAAGGGCGAATGTGACCTGATCCCCGGCAAGACCGCGCCCAACTACATCGCGGTCGAGCGGGATTATCCCAACCTCTACAAGAAGTTCACCTCGGTCGGGCCGCTGCTGGAAAAGCTCGGCAACGGTGGCAAGGGGATCAACTGGGACACCAAGACCGAGGTCAAGCACCTGCGCGACCTGAACGGGGTCGTGCTGGACGAGGGCGTGTCCAAAGGCCAGCCGAAACTCGAAACCGCCATCGACGCGGCCGAGATGATCCTGATGCTCGCCCCGGAAACCAACGGCGAAGTGGCCGTGAAGGCCTGGGAAGAACTGGAGAAGCCCACGGGACAGCACCATGCCCACCTCGCGGAGGGCGCGCATCACACCAAGATCCGCTTCCGCGACATCGCCGCGCAACCGCGCAAGATCATCTCCAGCCCCACGTGGTCGGGGATCGAAAGCGAAGATGTCTGCTACAACGCCGGCTACACCAACGTCCACGAACTGATCCCGTGGCGCACCCTGACGGGCCGCCAGCAGCTTTATCAGGACCACGAATGGATGCGCGCCTTTGGCGAGGGTTTCGTCAGCTACCGCCCGCCGGTGGACCTCAAGACGATCACCGCGGCCGTCAACAACGACGCGGCCGAGGGCAGCCCGCACGTGGTGCTGAACTTCATCACGCCGCACCAGAAATGGGGCATCCACAGCACCTATACCGATAACCTCTTGATGCTGACGCTGAACAGGGGCGGACCGGTGGTCTGGATGTCCGAGGTGGACGCGGCCAAGGCGGGCCTTGTCGATAACGATTGGGTCGAAGCCTACAACACCAACGGCGCGCTGACCGCGCGGGTGGTGGTGTCCCAGCGGATCAAGCAGGGGACGCTGTTCATGTATCACGCTCAGGAAAAGATCGTGAACACGCCCGGTTCGGAAAAGACCGGCAATCGCGGCGGCATCCACAACTCGGTGACCCGCGCCACCCTGAAACCCACGCATATGATCGGCGGCTACGCGCAGCTGTCCTACGGCTTCAACTACTACGGAACCGTTGGCAGCAACCGCGACGAGTTCGTGATCGTGCGGAAAATGAAGAAGATTGATTGGCTGGATCAGCCCGCAACCCGGAAAGTGGAGGCAGCGGAATGAGAGTTCGTGCGCAAATCGGCAAGGTCCTGAACCTCGACAAATGCATCGGGTGTCACACCTGCTCGGTCACCTGCAAGAACGTGTGGACGACGCGCGAAGGTGTTGAATACGCTTGGTTCAACAACGTCGAGACCAAGCCCGGCACCGGCTATCCGACGGACTGGGAGAACCAGAAGCGCTGGAACGGCGGCTGGGTTCGCTCGGCCTCGGGCAAACTGCATCCCAAGCAGGGCAGCAAATGGCGGATCTTGGCGAACATCTTCGCCAACCCGGCCATGCCCGAGATCGACGACTACTACGAGCCGTTCGATTTCGACTACGACCACCTGAAGTCCGCGCCCGACATGACCGCGTTCCCCACCGCGCGGCCCCGGTCCAAGATTACCGGCGAGCGGATGGAAAAGATCGAGAAGGGTCCGAACTGGGAGGAGATCCTAGGCGGTGAATTCTCGAAGCGGTCTCAGGACTACAACTTCGACCGGGTCCAGAAGGATATCTATGGAGAGTATGAAAATACCTTCATGATGTATCTGCCTCGGCTCTGCGAGCACTGCCTCAACCCGACCTGCTCGGCATCCTGTCCCTCGGGTGCCATCTACAAGCGCGAGGAGGACGGCATCGTCCTGATCGATCAGGAGAAGTGCCGCGGCTGGCGGATGTGCATCTCGGGCTGCCCCTACAAGAAGGTCTATTACAACTGGGATACCGGCAAATCCGAGAAATGCACCTTCTGCTATCCGCGGATCGAGTCCGGCCAGCCCACGGTCTGTTCAGAAACCTGTGTCGGGCGCATTCGCTACCTGGGTGTGATCCTTTATGACGCAGACAAGATCGAAGCTGCGGCCAGCGCCGAGCGCGAGACCGATCTCTACGGTGCGCAACTGGATGTGTTCCTCGATCCGAACGACCCCGAGGTGATTGCCGCCGCGCGTCGCGACGGTGTCCCCGAGGACTGGATCGAGGCGGCCAAGGTCAGCCCGGTCTGGAAGATGGCGATGGACTGGAAGGTCGCCTTCCCGCTGCATCCCGAATACCGGACGCTGCCGATGGTGTGGTACATCCCGCCGCTCAGCCCGATCCAGAACGCCGCTCAGGCGGGACAGCTCGCGATGAGCGACCAGATGCCCGACGTGCGGTCCCTGCGCATCCCCGTCAAATACCTCGCCAACATGCTGACGGCGGGGGACGAGGAACCCATCGTGCACGCCCTCGAACGCATGTCCGCGATGCGGCTCTACATGCGGGCGCTCAGCGTGGACGGCGTGCGGGATGAGGCGATCGCCGCCCGGGTCGGCATGTCGGGCCGGGTGATCGAGGACATGTACAAGATCATGGCCATCGCCGACTACGAGGACCGTTTCGCGATCCCCACGGCGCACCGCGAACAGAACGAGCATGGCGCCGACATCCGCGGCGGCTGCGGCTTCACCGACGGCAACGGCTGTTCCACCGGCGAGGCGGGCAAGACGACGCTCTTCGGCGGCAAGAAGAAAAAATTCGCCCTTCCGCAGGAGACCTTCTGATGCTGGACCGTTCCCTGAAAGCCCTGTCGCTGATCCTGAGCTATCCCTCGCGGGAACTTCAGGAGGCGATGCCCGAGATCGGGGCCATTCTTGGTTCCGATCCCCGCATCGCCACCGATACACGCGCCGCGCTGCGCGCGTTGACCGATGGCTTCGCAGACGCTGACCTCTACGATCTGCAGGAGAGTTATGTGGTGCTCTTCGACCGCTCGCGAACGCTGTCGCTCAATCTCTTCGAGCACGTCCACGGCGAAAGCCGGGACCGCGGCGGCGCCATGGTCAGCCTGATCGAAACCTACCGGGCGGGCGGGTTCGAACCCGCCACCTCGGAACTGCCGGATCATCTGCCGGTGCTGCTGGAATTCCTGTCGACGCGTCCCTTCGCAGAAGTACAGGAAACCTTGGCGGACGCGGCGCATATCCTCGACGCTCTCGCAGCCCGGCTTGTCCGGCGCGACAGCGGGTATGCCGCCGCGTTCGCCGCTCTTTCCCAGCTCGCCGACACGCAGGCCGACGCCGAAGTCGTGGCCGACATGCTGTCCCAGCCCGATGATGATCCGACCGATCTCGAGGCGCTCGACGCCGTCTGGGAGGAAACCGAGGTCACTTTTGGCCCCGATCCCAATGCCGGTTGCCCGCAAGTCCGCGACATGCTCGCGGCGATGGACAAACCAAGCCTCCGCGCAATGGATGCGCGGCACGTGACCGAATAATGGAGGCAGACATGCACAACTTTCTTTTCGGCATTTATCCCTATATCGCTCTGTCCGTTCTTCTGATCGGATCGGTCGTGCGCTACGAACGTGACCCCTTCACGTGGAAAACCTCGTCGAGCCAGATGCTGCGTCGTAAGCAGTTGATTATCGGTTCAATCCTGTTCCATGTCGGTGTCCTGGTGATCTTCGTCGGGCATCTCGTTGGTCTGTTGACCCCAATCGCTGTCTTCGATGCCATGGGAATCAGCCACGGGGCAAAGCAGCTTTTGGCCGTGATCGCCGGCGGTATCGCCGGTGTGATGGCTCTCGTGGGCGGTGGGATGCTCATGCACCGCCGCTGGACCGATCCGCGTATCCGCAAGACGTCCAGTTTTGCCGACATCGCCATTCTGGCACTGCTGTTGGCGCAGCTTGTGCTTGGTCTGGGGACGGTCTTCGTCTCGCTCCAGCATCTTGATGGTCACGAAATGACCAAGTTCATGTCCTGGGCTCAAGGCATATTCACTTTCCAATCCGGTGCCGCGGCGCACATCGAGGGTGTCGCCTTGATCTTCAAGTTGCACCTGTTCCTTGGGCTGACGATCTTTTTGCTCTTCCCGTTTACAAGGCTGGTCCACATCGCTTCGGGCATCTTCGCTCCGCTGCGTTACCTGTTCTTGCGGGCAGGCTATCAGCTTGTCCGTTCGCGGCGGCATCGCCCGCTCGAAGACCGCCGCCGCGCCTATGACAAGGTGCAAGCCAAGCGCGGTCCCACCACCACGACGCCGGCGGAGTGAACCAGATGAACATGGCCCTGTTTCCCGATGTCGTTGTGAACAATGAGACCATCCCCTCGGCGGCGATTGCCGCCGAGGCCCAGAACCACACCGGCCCCAAGGACAAGCCGGGCATCGCCTGGCGCAAGGCGGCGCAGGCGCTGGCCATCCGCGCACTGCTGTTGCAAGAGGCGAAGCGCCGGGGGTTGACGCCCGACCCGCTGGAACTGGCGCCAAGCCGTTTTGAGACCGAAGACGAAGCCCTGATCCGTGCCCTTCTGGATGAAGCGCTGGAAATCGAGCCGATTGCCGAGGACGCGGTCCGTGCGGAATGGCAAAAGGACCCCGACCGTTACCGATCCGCGCCGCTCTGGGATGTCTCGCATATCCTGTGTGCCTGCGATCCGCGCGACGACGCCGAACGCGCCATGGCCGAGGCGCGGGCCGTTGCCCTGCTGGCGCGACTTGATGGTGATGCCAAAGGGTTCGCCGCCGCTGCCCGTGAAAGCGATTGCGGCTCCAAGGCTTCGGGCGGCCATCTTGGCCAGCTTGGTCCGGGCGACACCGTACCCGAGTTCGAGACGGCGTTGCGCACTCTGACCGAGGGCGGCATCAGCCCCGCACCCGTTCTGTCGCGGCACGGCTGGCACATCATCCGCCTGAACGCCATCGCACCGGGTCAGGTGCTGCCGTTTGAGAGCGTCCGACCCAGAATCGCGCAGGCTCTCGAGAAGGCAGCCTGGGCGAGGGCCTCTCGGCAATTCGTCGAAACCCTGGCCCAAGGCGCAAAAATCACCGGCGCAAGCCTCGCGCCGATCTGAACCACGCGAAAGGACGTGTCATGCAACCGTCAGAGCCTCTGCTGCGTGGGAGCGGTGAGAAGCCGACGAGTCTGGGCCTGCTTGCAAATCCTCTGGATTTCATCAGCGAAGACCACCTGCGCGAGCGTCAGGTTTGCGCAATGATCGACCGGCTTGCAACGGCGGCCGTTCTCAATCGCCAGGAAGTGACAACGGTGCTGCGCTTTCTGAATGAGGAACTGAATGTCCACCTGCGCGACGAGGCAGAGGACCTGTTCCCGCTTCTTGCCCGGCGCTGCACGGAGGAGGACGCGATCGACGCCGTGATCGACCGGATCAGGACAGATCAGGATGAGGCGATGCGTCTGCTGCCCGAAGTGCGTGCAATGCTGGCCGGTTGCCTCGATAGGGAGGGCGCTCTGTCGGTTAAGGAGCGCGGGGTATTGTCCAGGTTTGCGGGGCACGTGCGCCGCCACCTGGTGGCCGAGAACGCAATCCTCTTGCCGATTGCCCGGGTCCGGTTGACCCGGGCCGATCTGCGGAACCTGTCGAAACACATGCGGTCAAGACGCGGGCTGCCAGATTTTCCGGAGACGACCGATGCTGAATGACCTCCTGGCGCGCAACGTGGCGTGGTCGAAACAACGTCACGAGGAGGAGCCTGACTATTTCACCCGCCTCGCCGCCCTTCAGGCACCCGAGTTCTTCTGGATCGGCTGTTCGGACAGCCGGGTCCCGGCCAACGTGGTTGCGGGGCTCGATCCGGGCGAAGTGTTCGTCCATCGCAACGTCGCCAACATCGTTCATTCCTCGGACATGAACCTGCTCTCGGCGCTGGAATTCGCGGTCGATGCCTTGCATGTGCGCGAGATCATCGTTTGCGGCCACTATGGCTGCGGCGGGGTCAAGGCCGCGACCGAGGATCTGCCGCACGGTCTGGCCGATCACTGGCTCGAACCGATCCGGCGTCTGGCCCGCGCTTACGCGGTCGATCTGGGGCGCGAAGTCGACCTCGAAGCACAACGCGATCGGTTGGCGGAACTCAATGTGGTCGAGGGCGTGCGGCGCGTCTGCGAGACGCCGATCTTGCAAAGGGCATGGCGCCGCGGAGCCAATGTCCGCGTGCACGGCCTGATTTACGGGCTCAAGGACGGGCGCCTGAGAGATCTCGATTGCAGCATCGGGCCCGGGCATTTCCAGCCTACCCATTCCGCCGAGGAGGCAGCACAATGACAATCCATCAAGCCATCACGTCACCGGGCTGCGGCTGTGACAGTCAGGACATGCTTCACGCGCTGATCGGCATCGACGAGGCCCTGGCCCGGATTGCAGGGCAGGTAGCACCGGTCGGCCGCACCGACGCCTTGTCGCTCGATCACGCCTTTGGCCGCATTCTTGCCCAGCCGGTCCGGTCCCGGTCCATGGCACCGGCTTTCGATAATGCGGCGATGGATGGCTATGCGATCGCTACATCGGCCCTGACTGGCGCCGGACCCTGGGTGCTGCCGGTCGTTGCGCGCGTGCCTGCAGGGCAGGCGGTGACGACACCGGTAGCAGGAGCCGTGGCGGCTCGGATCTTCACGGGCGCACCAATCCCGGATGGCGCGGACGCGGTCATGATGCAGGAGGAAGTTCAGCGTAACGGGGACGTGGTTCATCTGTCGCGCCGACCTGAATCGGGACTGAACATCCGCCGCGCAGGCAGCGACATGGCCAAGGGCGCGACCGTCCTCGACAAGGGGCAGAGGCTCGGCCCGAGGGAGATCGCCGCCTGTGCCGCCGCCGGTGCAGGCATCCTGCGCGTTCGGCGCAGGCTTCGCGTGGCACTTCTGGTCACCGGCGACGAGGTTCGGCGCGCCGGAGGCGCGCGTGAGGCCGCCCAGATCTGGGACGTCAACACTCCGATGCTGACGGCAAGCCTTGCAGCTGCGGATGTCGACATCGTTGCCTCGGATCATGGTGCCGACAACCTTGCCGGCCTTGTCCGCCAATTGGGCGACATGGCGGCGCAGGCCGATCTTGTCATCACCACGGGCGGTATCTCGGTGGGCGAAGAAGACCATGTTAAACCAGCCGTCATGGCGCTCGGAGGCGAAACCCTGTTCAGCGGCGTCGCGATCAAACCGGGCAAGCCGGTGTCGGTCGGGCGTATCGGCAAGGCTCAGTGGCTTGGCTTGCCCGGCAACCCGGTATCAGCCTTCGTCACATGGCAGGTCTTCGGACTGGCGCTGATCCGTGCCCTGAGCGGCGAGGGACCCACTCCGACCCGGCGCCATGTCGTGACCGCAAGCCCAATCCGCCGCAAGCCTGGGCGCTGCGAACTCCGGCCCGCCAGGCTGGCCGGTTTCGATGCCCATGGTCGCGAGATCGTCGGTTTCGAGGATGCCACGCATTCGGCCCGTGTCGGCCCGCTTTCCGCTGCCGAAGGATTGATCTTCCTGCCCGCCGATACCGAGAGCCTGCCTGCCGGTGCTCTGGTCGAATTCCAACCATTCTGCCAATCCTGAAGGAGCCCGGACATGAAACTTGCTTACACGATGGCGCCGGGACGCGGCGATACGGATCTGGTGCTTGAGCGGCTGGCAGCGGAGCTCGCAGCCCGGAGCCTCAGATGCTGCGGCACCGTCCAGATCAACAGCGCGCGCGCCGATGCGGGTCCTTGCGATATGGATGTGCGGGTGTTGCCCGATGGGGCGGTCTTGCGCATCAGCCAAGACCTTGGCCCGCAGGCGCGGGGGTGCCGCCTCGACCCGGCCGCGCTGGAAACGGCTGTCGCAATGGTTACGGCCACCCTCTCCTCCGGTGCCGATCTGCTGATCGTCAACAAGTTCGGCAAACACGAGGCCGAAGGGCGCGGGTTCCGTAGCGTGATCGCCGAGGCGGTCGCGATGGATATCCCCGTTCTGGTCGGCCTCAACGCGCTCAACCGACCGGCCTTCGAGAGTTTCGCGGAAGGGCTGGCAGTTCAGCTGCCGTCTGATCCCGCGGCGCTGATGGCTTGGGTTGAGGACGTAACACCGAGGGTTGACGAGGTGGCCTGAGGTCAACCGACGCGCGCAACTTCCCGTCCCTCCTCGCGCCATTCCGGCAGACCGCCCTCCAGCCGCCGCGCGTTCAGCCCGTGGCGGCGCAGGGTTGCGACGGCCTGATGGGCGTAGACGCAGTAGGGACCGCGGCAATAGGCGACGATCTCGGCGTCCGGCGCGAGCGTGGGGAGGATCTGCTCCAGTTGCGCTAGGGTCGCGTTCAGCGCGCCGGGAATGTGGCCCGCGGCGTATTCGTCGGCGGGCCGGACATCGAGCACGGTGACGGAGCCTTCCGCGAGCCGTGCGGCGAGGTCCGCGCGACTTACGGGTTCGGGGGCGTCCTCGCCGCCTGAGAGTCCCCGCAAGATGCGCTCGACCTGCGCGAGGTTCCGCTCCGCCACGATGCGCAGAAGGTCCATCAGCTCCAACGTCTTCGCGTCGGTCAGCCGGTAGATCACAGCCTTGCCGTCGCGGCGGCTGGTGACGAGGCCTGCACGGCGCAGCTGCTGCAGATGCTGCGAACAGTTGGCGACGGTGAGGCCTGTCTTTTCCGCCAGCGCCTCCACGCCACGCTCTCCTTGCGCGAGTTGTTCGAGGAGCGACAGCCGGGCTGGAGCCGACAAGGCGCGTGCGACGAGTGCGTATTCCTCGAGCAGAGCCAGCTTCGGGCTGATTGACACTGGACGTCTCCAGATTGTAGATCATTCAAGCAATAGTTTGAATGTTAGCGATTCCATCGCGCCCCACAAGTCCGAAGTTCAGATCCCATGTCCGAGACCATCCTCGCCGCCGAACCTACCATCCGCCTTGCCGCCTTTCTCGGCATCCTGGTGGCCATGGCGTTGTGGGAAGTGGCGGCACCGCGGCGTCGGCGCGAGATCCCGCGCGTCATCCGCTGGACGAACAACCTCGCGCTCGTGGTGCTCGACACCGCGATCCTGCGGCTGACCTTCCCAATCATCGCGGTCGGGCTCGCGGTCATGGCCGAGGACCGCGGCTGGGGCCTCTTCAACAACATCGACGTGCCGTTCTGGGTCGCGGTCGTGGTTTCGATGCTGCTCCTCGATCTGGCGATCTACCTGCAGCACGTGATGTTCCACGCGGTGCCGGGGCTCTGGCGGCTGCACCGGATGCACCACGCCGATCTCGACTTCGACGCCACCACCGGGCTGCGGTTCCACCCGGTGGAGATCCTCATATCGATGGGGATCAAGCTGGCGGTGGTCGCGGCGCTTGGGCCGCCCGCCATCGCGGTGCTGCTGTTCGAGGTGATCCTGAACGCCACCGCGCTCTTCAACCACGCCAATATCGACCTGCCGCGCCCGGTGGACCGTGTCCTGCGCCTCTTCGTCGTGACGCCTGACATGCACCGCGTGCACCATTCCATCGATCCGCGCGAGACGAACTCGAATTACGGCTTCAACCTGCCGTGGTGGGATCGGATTCTGGGCACCTACATCGCTCAGCCCGCCCAGGGGCACGAGGGGATGGAGATCGGCATCGAGCAATTCCGCACACGTCGCGATCTCTGGCTCGACCGGATGCTGGTCCAGCCGCTGCGCGGCCCGGCATCGGGCCATGCGCTTGATCCCCGAAACACGAAAAAGGAGCCCGCCGAATGACCGCAACCGAGTTCACGCGCGGTCTCCGCGAGAACCGGGTTCAGGTCGCGCATCAGCTGATCCAGGTCATGCTGGTGGGCTTTGCCATCGGCATGACGCGCACTGTCGTGCCCGCGCTGGCCGAAAGCGAGTTCGGGCTCGAGCGCGGCTCGTTCCTGCTGCTGGCATCCTTCGTCGTGGCCTTCGGTGCGGTGAAGGCGGTGATGAACTTCGTCGCCGGGCGGTGGTCCGAGCGGATCGGCCGCAAGCGTGTCCTCTTCTGGGGCTGGGTTGTGGCGCTGCCGATCCCGGTGATGATCTGGTATGCCCCCGACTGGAACTGGATTGTCGCCGCGACCGTGCTTTTGGGCGTCAACCAAGGCCTTTGCTGGTCGATGACGCAGACCGCGAAGCTCGACATCACCAAGGCTGAGGAGCGGGGCCTCACCATGGGGCTCAACGAGTTCTCGGGCTATGTGGGCGTGGCGATCGCGGGCATCCTGACCGCCTATGCCGCCGAGGCCCTCGGCGCGCGGACGGGGCTTCTGGTCTTTGGCATGGCCGTGGTCCTGCTGGCGCTGGTCCTGACGGTTGTCTGGGTCAAGGACACGCTGCCATGGGCCAAGGCTGAGACCGCAGCGCACAAGGCAGCACCACCGAAATCCCTGCCACGATATCCGCAGGGCGTCTGCGAACACCCGACGACGGGCGAGGTCTTCGCGCTGATGAGCTGGCGCGACCGGCGGCTCTTCGCGATCTCCCAGGCGGGCCTCGTGGAGAAGTTCGTCGATGCGCTGGTCTGGGCGCTGTTCCCGGTCTTCCTTGTGACCCAAGGCGCGACCCTGACAGAGGTCGGCTGGATCGTCGGCACCTACGGCTTGGTCTGGGGCGGCTCGCAGCTTGTCACCGGGCGGCTGTCGGACCATGTGGGCCGGTTGTGGCCGAACGTGCTCGGCATGTGGATCTGCGGCGCGGGTGTGGCGATGGTGGTCATGGGCACCGGCGCGCTGTGGTGGTCGGTCTCGGCCGGGGTGGCGGGCTTCGGCATGGCGCTCCTTTACCCGAACCTCTCGGCGGCCGTCGCGGACATTACCCCGCCCGCGTGGCGCGGCTCGGCCATCGGCATATACCGCTTCTGGCGTGACCTCGGCTACGCGATCGGCGTGCTCGGCCTCGGGCTGGCTGCCAGCCTGACCGGCGCTGCGGAAGCGGCCTTCTGGTTCGTCGCGCTCTCCATGTTCGTCTCTGGTGGCGTGCTCTTCTGGCTCTCCGAGGAGACGCACCCGCGGCTGAACCCAGCCAGCGCACGGGAGCTTGCAGATGCCTGACACGCTTGCCCGCCCTCTGGGCTTCCTTTCGATCTTGTTGGGCGTCGCCTCGATCGCGCTTCTTGCAGTCTCTGTCTGGGGCTTCCGGGCGGGCGGCTGGCCCTGGCCGCAGGCCTATGACCTTGCCGGCTGGGGCGCCTGGGCGGCGGGTGCTGGCGTCATCGCCGCGCTGGCCGGGCTGGTGGTCTGGCTCCGCCGCAGGAGGGGCGGCGCCGCAATGGTCCTGATGGGGCTGATCCTGTCGCTGCCCGTCGCGGGCCTGGGCGCCGCTTTCGAGATCGCCGCGCGCACCACGCCGCCGATCAACGACATCTCTACCGATACCGCAGATCCGCCCGTGTTCTGGTTCACCGCCACGCCCAGCGACTACCCGGCGCAGAACGCCGGGCCGCAGCGCGCCGCCTATCCGGATATGCGCCCGCTGGACCTGCCGGTCTTCGCAGACGAGGCGTTCGCGGCGGCGCTTGCCCTCGTTGAAGAGCGTGGCTGGGAGGTGCTGTCGGCCGATCCAGCGGAGAGCCAGATCGAGGCCATCGCACGCAGCCGCCTCTTCGGTTTCGAGGACGAGGTGGCGATCCGCGTCACGGAAACCGACACGGGCGCCCGCATCGACATGCGCTCGCGCTCGCGCCTCGGCCAGATCGACCGAGGCGCCAATGCCCGGCGCATCGAAGCCTATCTCGCAGATCTCGAAACGCGCGCCCCGACCTGAGGACCCAAGATGAAACACTTGATCCTTCTGAACGACCCACCCTATGGCACCGAGCGCAGCTTCAACGGCCTGCGCATGGCCCACGCGCTGGCCAAGAACGACCCGGAGGCCGAGGTCACTGTCTTCCTCATGGCCGACGCGGTGCTCTGCGCCAAGGCCGGGCAGAAGACACCGGACGGCTACTACAATCTCGAGCGTATGCTCCGCCGGGTCCTGTCCGCCAAGGGGCGCGTCCTGATGTGCGGCACCTGCATGGACGCGCGTGGCCTGACCGAGGGCGACATGATGGAGGGAGCGACCCGCTCCACCATGGACGAACTCGCCCAGGCGACGCTCGCCGCCGACAAGGTCCTGGTGTTCTGATGGCGCAGATGCTGACGCTCGCCGCCCTGGCGGACGACCCGGATCGCTTCCACCTGATCGACGTCCGCGATGCCGAAGACTACGCCGCCGCCCACGTGACCGGCGCAGTACACATCCCGCTGGCAGGCCTCGCAGCCCGGGTGGGCGAACTCCCGGCCGGAATGACGCCCGTGACCATCTGCGGCAAGGGCGGCGGTCGGTCGGCAGAGGGCGTGGACATCCTGAACAGGCTCGGCCACCCGGACGCCCTCTGGCTCGAAGGCGGCACGACCGGCTGGCTTGCGCAGAACACCTGAACACCAAGAAACCGGAACGGAGGAGACCCCGGATGAAACTGAAACACATTCTCGCAGCGGCAACGGTCGCGCTCGGGCTGCACGCAGCGCCCACGATGGCGCAGGACGCGGCCATCGATGCCATGCAGGAATACATGATGTTCTCGGAGTACGAGTCCGGCATCATCCTGCCCCAGCAGATCGACCAGACCGTCTTCGAGACAGCACTCTTCGTCGACACCCGAGACGCGGGCCAGTTCGATGAGGGCACGATACCCGGCGCCGTCAACATCGAGTGGCGCGAAGTGCTCGATAGGATCGACGAGATCCCCGAGGACCGGATGACCATCCTGTTCTGCAACACCGGCAGCCTGTCGGCGCAGGCGGCCTTCGCGCTGCGGGTCGCGGGACGGTCCAACGTCGTCGTCATGCAGACCGGCTTCACCGGCTGGCAGCAGGACGCGGCCTACCAGCCCTGACGGAGCCGTCATGCCCGAGACCCCGGCCGACGTATTGCAGGCGCTTCCCCCGGCTTATGTCGATTGGCGCCGCAGCACGCTCGGCCGGATCACGGACGCGCTCGAGGAGCATCTCCTGCAGGACGGCATCGGCCCGGCACGCGGCCTGCGCATCCTCGATGTCGGCTGCGGCGACGGGGTGCTGGCCACCCGGCTCGCCCATTCCGGCGCACGGGCCACCGGCATCGATGCCTCCGCAGACATGATCGCCGCAGAGCGCCGCCGGGCAAAAGCCGCAGGTGTCGAGATCGATCTGCGCGAAGGGGACGCTGGCGACCTTCCGTTCCCCGCGGGGCGCTTCGATTGCGTCGTGTCGGTCGCCACGCTCTGCTTCGTCGATGATCCGCGCCCGACGATCCGGGAAATGGTCCGCGTCCTGAAGCCTGGCGGCCGGCTGATCTTGGGCGAACTCGGGCGCTGGAACCTCTGGGCCGCGCAGAGGCGCCTGAAGGGCTGGCTCGGCTCAAAGCTCTGGCGTGCGGCTAAGTTCCGGAGCCGCGCCGATCTGCTTGCGCTGGCCACCGGGGCGGGGCTTGCCGACGCCAAGGTTACCGGGGCAGTCTTCTACCCGCCGTTCGGTTGGGCCGCGAAGGTCATGGCACCGATCGATCCGTGGCTCGGGCGCTGGACAACGCTCGGCGCGGCCTTTCTGGTTCTGAGCGCGACCAAGCCCCTCGATACACGAAATGGAACGGAGCAGTCATGAGTGCCGGCGAAGAAACCACGCCACCCATCCTTGCAGACAAGCATCACGACGCTCCGTCGGCCTTCACGCCCGAAAGCCTGCTGCGTGAGGCGCGTCGCCAGAAGGGCGCAGAAGCTATCGCGGTGCCAAAGGTCTGCCTGCTCGACCCGGACGGCGACATCGTCCGCCAACTCCACACCGAGGATCGCGCGCGGCGGCACGAAGGATGGGTCTGCTACCACACCGAGATGTGGGTGTTCGATCTGGACGGTCACGAGATCGGCGTGGTCGGCTGCGCCGTCGGCGCCTCCTTCGCCGTGCTCGTCGCCGAGGAGATGTTCGCCTCGGGATGCGACCTTCTGATCAGCGTCACCTCGTCGGGACAGATCACGCCACAGGGTGCGCCGCCGTATTTCATCCTGATCGACCGGGCATGGCGCGACGAAGGCACGAGCTATCACTACCTGCCGCCATCCGACTGGAGCGCCGCGCCCGAGCAGCTTCTTTCCCGACTGGATGGTGCGTTCGAGGACGGACCGCGCGTGCTCACCGGCGCGACCTGGACCACTGACGCCCCGTTCCGCGAGACGGAGGCCGCCATCGCCGCAGCCCGTGCGCGCGGCATCCTCGCGGTCGAGATGGAGGCGGCCGGGCTCTACGCTTTCGCTCGGGCGCGGGACCGGTCCGTCATCTGCCTCGCCCATGTGACGAACCAGATGGGCACCATTGAGGGAGACTTCGAAAAGGGCGAGGCGAACGGAACTGCAGATGCACTCGTCGTGGTTTCGGAGATTGCAGCCCGGCTGGTGTGAGCGTCAGGCAATCAGGGCCAGTACCACTCCGCCGAATGCCGCCACGACAACAACCAGCCAGGGCGGGGCCTTCCACGCCAACAGAAGAATGAAGCAGGCAAGCGCCAGCGTAAAATCCCGCAGGTCGCCGATGGCACTCGTGAAGACCGGAGAGTAGAGCGCCGCGCCGAGGATGCCGACGACGGCGGCGTTCGCGCCCTGCATCAGAGATTGCGCCGTGGCCATGGTCCGGAAACGATCCCAGAATGGCAGGACGCCAATCAGGATCAGGAAACCGGGCAGGAAGACCGCAAGAAGGGCGAGGGTTGCGCCGAGGATGCCGTTCGGTTCCGGCCCCAGGACCGCGCCGAGATAGGCAGCGAAAGTGAAGAGCGGCCCCGGCACCGCCTGCGCCGCACCGTATCCAGCCAGAAACTCATCTGGCGAGACCCAGCCGGGCGCGACCACCTCGGCTTGCAGGAGCGGCAGGACGACATGACCGCCGCCAAAGACCAGTGCGCCGGCGCGGTAGAAGCTGTCGACGACCGCCAGAGCCTGCGACCCGCCCGCGATCAGTGGCAAGACGACGAGGAAGGCCAAAAATGCTGCGAGGGCGATGCCAGCCTGCGCGCGTCGAACGGGCATCGTTACGTGACCGCCAACCGGCTTTTCCGTCCCTCGGCCGAGGACCAGCCCCGCGAGAGCGCCGAGAATGATGGCGCCCACCATGCCGAACGCGCCGGGGAAGAAGGCAAGCACCGCCACCGCCCCGACCGCGATACTGGCGCGTTCGCGGTCGGGGCACAGGTTTTTCGCCATGCCCCATACCGCCTGCGCCACGATCGCCACTGCGACGATCTTCAGCCCGTGGAGGATGCCCGTACCGATCGGCCCGGTGATCTGTGCTGCCGTCATCGCAAAGACGAGCAGGATCAGGGCGGAGGGCAGCGTGAATGCAGTGAAGGCAGCGAGCGCGCCGAGCCAGCCCGCGCGCATCATCCCGAGGGCGAAACCCACCTGGCTCGAGGCCGGACCAGGCAGGAACTGGCACAACGCCACCAGGTCGGCATACGCATGATCGCTGAGCCACTTTCGCCGCGTGACCAGCTCATCGCGGAAATAGCCGAGGTGCGCGATCGGCCCGCCAAAGGAGGTGAGCCCAAGCTTCAGGAAGGTCGCGAACACCTCGCCCGCTGTACCGCGGGCCGACGCCTGCGCCGTTATCTGGTCCTGATCCTGCAAATCCCTGTTCCGCTTCTCGATTTCCTGCGCCTTGTCGGCGGATTTTGTGTCAGCCGCGCGACGGCAGCAGGATCACCGCACTGCCGACCAGGCAGAACGCGAGGCCGGCGGCGTCCCATCGGTCGGGCCGGTGCCCCTCCACGACCCACATCCAGAGCATTGAGCTCGCGATATAGACCCCGCCATAGGCGGCATAGGCACGCCCCGCCAGAGCGCTGTCGGCGCGCGTCAGGACCCAGGCGAACAGCGCGAGGCTGGCGAGCCCCGGGATCAGCCAGAGCGCCGACTTGTCCAGCCGCGCCCAGGCCCAGAAAGCGAAGCACCCTGCGATCTCCGCAAACGCCGCGATCAGATACCAGATGAAGGTCATGCACGTTTCTCCGAGCGCCGACGCGACAATTCGCGATAGAGCGCCTCGCGGGTGACGCCCAGTTCGGCGGCCACCTCCTGCCAGCGGCCCCTTTCAGGCAGGGCGTTACCTTCTCCGAGCCACGCGTCGAGACGGGCCGCCACCCTTGGCAAAGATCGGATCTCCGACCTTAGCCGAGCAGCCTGGACCGCGCGCGCCAGGTTTCTCGCCCAGACTTCCGCAAGGTCGGGGTCGGACCTCAGTCGCGCCACGAACACCTGGCGCGGCAGGAGCGCCGCAACGCACGGCTCCGCCGCCACCGCATCGCAATGATAGACGTCCGACCAGGCGGACGCCTCCGCGAGGATTTCCCTGGGCCCGGCGCGCTGCAGGATCATCTTCTGCCCGTGGCCCGTATGGCGCACCAGATCGGCCTGTCCGGCCCGGAGCAGGATCATCGACACCACCGGGTCGCCGGTGCGGAACAGCAGGTCTCCAGCGGCGAATTCGCGCGCGGCCGCATCGGTAAAAAGAGGCTCGAACAGATCGGACATGATCCCGATCATATGCATCGCCGCCGCCAGATGCGAGAGAGGAAAGAAAACCACAGGAGGTTCCAGATGATCCGTCTCGCGCTCGCGTGTCTTGTTCTGGCCATGCCCCTCGGTGCGAGTGCCCAGCATCAGGGCCATTCCCCCTATGCCGGGATGGAAGGCCGTGAGATCAAGAGCCTGTCTGCCGAGGACATCGAGGATCTGCGCGCAGGCCGCGGCTGGGGTCTTGCATTGGCCGCGGAACTCAATGGCGTGCCGGGGCCGGCGCATCTTCTGGAATTGCAGGACCGGATCGGCCTGTCGCCCGAGCAGGTGACCGCCATCGAGGCGATCTTTGCAGCCATGCAGGCTGAGGCGCAGGCGGCGGGAGAACGCCTCATCGCGGCGGAGGCGGCCATCGAGGCGGGGTTTCGCGCGGGCGGCCTCACGCCGGAGGCGCTGCGCGACCTGATCGACACCGCCGCCACCGCGCGCGCGGAGCTTCGCTTCATCCATCTGTCGCGCCACCTGGAAACGCCGCCTCTGCTGACCGCCGACCAGATCGCGCGCTACAACGACTTGCGCGGCTATGGGGCGCCCGACCCGTGCGCCGCCGTGCCCGAAGGGCACGATCCGGCAATGTGGCGCCGCCATAACAACTGCGAATGAGGAGCGCCCCATGCAGATCCCCTTGACCCGCACCCGCACTGCACTCGGCGTCCTCGTCGCGCTGACGCTCGCCACCCCGGCGCTCGCCGAGTTGCGCAGCCTGCCTGTGGCCGAGGGTGTCCGGGCCATCGTGGGCGACAAGGGCCGGCGCAGCCCGGAGAACCTCGGGAACAACGCCACCTTCGGCCTGATCGAAACCGACGAGGGCGCGGTCCTGATCGACGCGGGCGGCAGCTACCGGGGGGAGAACAGCTGCGCGCCGCGATCCGGAGTCTGACCGACCGGCCCGTGACGCTGGTCATCAACACCGGCGGGCAGGATCACCGCTGGATGGGCAACGGCTACTGGACCGAACAGGGCGCCCGGATCGTCGCCGCCGCGGCGGCCGTCGAGGATCAGCAGGCGCGCGCCTCGATGCAGATGACCATGCTCAGCCAGCTGATCGGCGAGGGTCTGGAAGGCACCGATCCGGTCTACGCGTCCGAGACATTCGAGGATCGCCTTGAGCTTATGGTCGGCGGCCGGAGCATCGAGATCGTCCAGCCCGCCCCGGCCCACACGCCGGGCGACGCCTTTGTCTGGCTGCCCGAGGAGAGCGTCGTCTTCGTCGGCGACATCGTTTTCACCGAGCGGCTTCTGGGCGTGCTGGACTTCTCGAGCTCGGCATGCTGGCTCGAGGCCTTCGAAGCGATAGCCGCGCTCGAGCCCCTGCACGTCGTCCCCGGGCATGGCGACCCCACGACGCTGGAGCGCGCACGGGCGGACACCTACGACTACCTTGCAAACCTGCGCGACCGGATGCGCGCGCATATTGATGCGGGTGGCGACATCATCGGCTCGGTCGAGGTGGGACCAGTCCGCCTTTTCCCATCTGGAACAGTTCGACACGCTGGCCGGGCGGAACGCCCAGCAGGTTTTCACAGAGATGGAATGGGAGTGAGGGTGTGAGCGGTCTCCATGACTTCTGCGAGGGCTCGAACGATTTGTCAGAGGTGCAAAACCTCCGATCCCACGCCCGTCCGCTCGGGCTGTCTGGCATTGGACCCAACCTAGAAGGCTGATTTCAGCTGGTCTCTGGACGATCGGGCCGAAACCCAAGGCATCAGAGATCCTTGGGCCGTTTGTGTGCGCGGATCATGTACACAGGGCGTATCGGCGGCCTCCGTTTAAGGCGCGAAAGCTGAAATCACGTCATCCGCACCTTTTCACGCCACACACCTGACCACCGCAATCGCCCGCCCCGCTGCGCGAGATGAAAGCTCCGCGAGTCGGGCGATTGCTCAACCCGCGCCGAAAGGCGTAAATGACCACCGGGCTCCGGTCGCGGCTGGGTGAAAGATCAGTGGCAGGACACACGGTTAGAGGCTGGGTTCAGGCCCGTCGGACGGGGTATCGCTCTCTGCTGAAAGCCGATCGTCAATCGGTTCTTTATTCGGCCTGTTTTCTGGGTGGGGTCGAACCGCTTTTCGTGGGTCGTCGGCTACGATCCGGGATAATTCACGGGCTCTTGTAATCGTTCCATCTGGCAGCACACAGGTCATGTCGGGGCATGTCGTGATCACCTCGACCAGTATGGACGTCAGCTTCAAATCGCGCGCTTGCAAGCGCTCCTCCGCTTGTGAACCGATTACTAGAATACGCGGATGGTTTTCCTGAAGCGTGGGGCCGTCCCTTATTTGACACACAGGCCCCGCGACCAGCGCGCCTTCGATCGCCCCATGAAAAAGTTCAACCAGTTCACTGACGGGATCGAGGTCGAGCCCCAGACACATCAATCGTACCGGAGGCGGTTTCTTCTTCAAGTGATGTCCTTTTGATGGGGCAGTTCCGCAGAGTGTCATCCCCGGTGTCAGCGGTAGATTAGGATCAAGAATGTTCTCTAGCACATCATGGCGTTCAAAATCCGCCGCATAGGCTGATGTGAAAAGGCGCGCGTCTTTCGAAGACAAATCACCAGCCTCACGCAGGATAACTCTGCCCGGCATCACGTCAACCGCGCTCTTATCCCTGAACCTCAACCGCAAACTTCGGGCCACAATATCGAGGCTATGTCTGAACCCCGGAGTGACCCGACCCGCGATTTTCAATAGGCGCGCAACCCAGCCGAGTAGCGTTAATCCACCTCGCTGTTCAGAACTGTGTCCAGGCGATCGAGTATGTCCGCCATGCTGTCGGTTTTTTCCTTGATCATCAGGACCGCCTCTTTGACGTCCGCCACCTCGGCCTCGATGGCTTCCTGCCTGGTTTTCATTTCCGTTATCATCTTGATCAACCTGACTGCTGCCGTCCCGCCTGGGCCTGAGCCGTCCGGGTCCTCCAGAAGGTCCAGAAGAGGGTGCAGGACCTGCACGTCCCCCCTGATCGTTCTCAACCTGGCGGTTAATTTTTCCATCTCGTCCGGGATCTGGTGCACCGGTTTTTCGGTCTTCGGCGGCATCGGGCGGGTTTCCTATCAAAGAATGTCTGTGGTCTGATTTTTCATGTTCGGCATGGTCCAGGGCCTTCAGGATCTCGGGTGTGTTTAGGAGGACAGCCATGTCTATGCTGAGGCGCGATCGCGTGAGTTGTCCCGCCCAGTCGATCCGCGTTCTCAAGTTTCGGGGGAAGAAGGCTTCACCCAGCACGCTTGGTCGGATCCGGCGGGTTGCGCTCTCGCAGACGAGGCTCGGGTGGCCATACGAGTTGATGTCTTCACTTATCTGATAAGGGCTCGCCAAGGCTGACAGCGCATCGTTCAAGGCGTCTAGGTCTTCCGGCCATTTCGAAAGGCCCGCATTGAGGTCATCCGCCAAACGCCGATATTCGGTGTCCCGGTTCAGCCGCCTCAAGGGGACGCTGCCGTAAAGACGAGGTGGTGCGGCCGGTGAGAAATAGTCAGGTATCGGCAAGCCCAGACGCTCTGCAAGCAGCTGGTGAGTTTCCGATGTATGCGCTTTTGACCGGATCGGCCTAATTTCCCGAAACTCGAAGGTCTCGCGTGCCGCAAGACAGTGGACGTGGTCACCCGGAGTGTCGGTATGGCGCACTGTGACCCACGGTGTCAGGCCAACGGGAATCCGGTGGCGGTTCAACACAAATTGCATCGAGTCGAGCCAAGTCTCTCGATCAAGCCAGATCCCCTCCGGTGCTGACAGCGTGATATGAACAAAACCGCAAGATCCGAAAAGTTCGAAACGTTCGCGCAATTTTGATGCGGATCGCGCTATCACAGTTCCGCCGAGTACCTCACTGCCTTTCCGTAGGTCATATCGCGCCAGCTCGACGGCGGAGAGATGTGTGGTGAAATGCGGACGCATTACCTTTTTTTCCTCAATTCCCCGATCAGCGCATCGCACAGACCTTCCCACGTCCGGACCATGACCTTCACTTGATCAGGGGAAACCGGTGAGTTTTCTGCGTGCGCAGCCGCGCGGATATCATGGAGGACTTCCGCTGCTTCGCCCATCTGGACGGCCACCTTACTGATGCCATGCGTTCCATATTGACGCAGCGCGTGTGCCGCGAGGGCATTCACACTGCGAAAACCGAATTCATGCGCTTTACGCTCCATCCCGGGAATTTCTTCATCATGGACTCGAAATTTAATTTCGCGTTTTCCGCCGCGCCCGCTGAGTGGTTTAAGTTCGATCGCCAACCCTACCGGTCCCTTCTATTCAGTGCTGAGACGCCGGGTCGAAACCATCGACCACGGGCTGCTCTCGTCATTGTCTAGTATATGCCGAGGGTGCTTCGATCCGAAGTCAAAGGGACCTTAATTAGGGGGTTTATCCCCATAAAAATAATCCGGATGCGCTTCTGCACGGATGGTCGTTCATAGAGAGTTTGGGCCCAAACCCAATAGGTTCTCGTATGCGCGCACGCGCGTACGAGCAAAAGGGATGGCCCTATCAAGAAGCATGGTCCCCTGACTGGACCCTTCGATTTTTCATGGGTTCCGGAGATCTTCGTAGAAGAAACGGAGAGCGCGATGACCACTGCCAGTCCCGAAACATCTCTTCCGGGTCCCCTGACACAGGTGGGCCGACAGGAGGACTGTAATCTGTTCGCCGACATCAAGACTGCCGACTGGCTCGACGCGCGCAACGGGCTGCACATCAACGGTCAAGGTTTCCAGCAAGGGTCGAGCGGATCTATCTTGCTTGATGATATCCGGGCCGCAGACGCCGTGAATACGATACGCGCCCACAGTGATGAGCCAGACGAGCAGGGCGATCAGATGGCGGTACGGGCTGATCCGATATTCCTGAAGTGGGTGAAGGGCTTCGGATGGGTCCGGTCCGGAATACCGGTGGTCGCGCCAAGGAAAGCCATAAGGATTGGGCCTCCCATCGAACAGCCGAGGGCCCTATCAGATGGGGCATGCCAGAGCGTGGGGCCGTTCGCTGTATCCACCACAGTCTATGCGCGATGGATGCGTCCACAAGGTCGGGGGCCTCCAGTCTGTAAGGCGCACCGGTCGTATCGGGTCACTGCTAAATTTCTGAACAACGATCACGCGTCAGTAGCGAGTCAACTGGCGCGCTCAGTGGGAGTTTGTTCAAGTCAGCGCGTATTTGACGCCAGCCCGGCATGTGTCGATCAAGCACCGCCACAAAAACGTCGTCATGCCGGCGCGACACGAAATGCGCCATTTCATGGAGGATAACGTAGTCGAGACAAACCAGCGGCTTCTTGACCAGATCAAGGTTAACCCAGAGACGCCCGGTATCCGGATTGCACGATCCCCATTTCGTATGCATCGCGCGGATGCCCCACGCGGGTTCCGCAACGCTAAGACGGTCGGCCCATTTCGAAACCCTGGGAGCGGCTTTGTCCCGGAGTTCCCTACGATACCATGCGGACATCCACCGAGCTTTATCGGACCGGCTGGCGTCATGGGGGACCACCATGGTGATCCGGTCGGCGCTGTCGACACTGATCTGCCCGGCGCGAACCTGAGCCTGGCGGACCCCTAGTCGCAATGGACGCCCAAAATAGTAATGTGTCTCGCCCGATACGTAGAGCCGCTCCGGTTCCCGAGCCTGTGCTGCGAACTGGCGCTGCTTGTTCTTGATCCATCCCAGGCGGGTGACAATCGCCACCCGGATCGCGTCTTCGCTAATAGCCGGAGGCGCCGCGACCCGGACCCGTCCGGCAGGAGGGTAGACCCCTATATGCAGGTTTTTGATCGGCTTCCGGACAAGTTCCACCGACAGACCCGCGACCTCGATCTGCTCAGTATTCATGATGGGACCGGATAATCTCGATAATCTGTTCGACGGCTTCTTCGTCTTCAAGAACCTCCGACAACTTACGCCGGAGCATCCGCTCCTTCATCTTGTTTCCGCGCCAACCGGTTTGGGCGGTTTCACGGATCGCCTGGTCAACCGATTGTGTCAGCGCCTCGTCCTGTAAGAGGTTATCGTACAGGGCTTTTCGCCCCGCCGTGTCCATGCTCGGCGGATAATCACTGCCGTGACCGGCTTTGACCGACCGGACCAGGTCCGCGATCTTTTCCAGATAGTCAGCGTAGGCGAGCGCGTCGTCCTTCCGTTTTTTGACGAGGTCCGTCAGCAGTTCTGACATGCGTTCATAGAATTTCGGGTTCACCGGTGTTTCATCGATGATGAGCTTGCGGACGTTGTTCTCGATCGCCTCAGCCACGTTTTCCCGCTTCGCCTTCAATGAGGCAGGCAGCTCTTCTTCGACCGACGCTCCCTTGCTGGCGACCAGGTCGATCAGGCTGATATCATCGAGATGCGAGATCACTTCGGATCCGTCCGCCTTGATATAGGTGTCGATCAGGTGCCGCATGGCCGGCTCGAATTGTTTCATGTCGACCCCGTCGCCGCTGTGAAGGCGCACGGCATCCCGGAGCGCAAGCGCGCGATCCACTTCCCCCCGGTACTGGGCTATCTGAAGGTCGTTCACCCCGGACGCCGCTGGGTCTTCCGCAACAGATGCAAAGGTCCGGGCATAGGCTCCGGCCAGCTTGTAAAGCGCCTGGCGGCGGCGGGCTTTCTCATCCGCCTCAGGATCAACCTCCCAGCCGCCTGGGCTTGAAAAATATTTGAGTACCTCGGCATCCCCTTTCGGCTGTTCAACCGGGTCCAGCAGGCCGAACCATGCGTCGCGCGCGGTGGTCAGATCGACGCCAGCCTGCTCGGCACGCGAAGATATCAGGCCGTCCACGTCTGCAGCGTCGAATGCATCAAACGCACCTGAGGTATAATCATCGACGGCTGTCTCGATGTTCTTGAACAGGTCCTTGTAGTCGATCACATACCCGAAATCCTTATCGTCCCCGTCCAGCCGGTTCACTCGGCAGATCGCCTGGAAAAGCCCGTGGTCGCGCATCTGTTTGTCGATATAGATGTAGGTCGCCGTGGGGGCATCAAAGCCGGTAAGAAGGCGGCTGACCACGATCAGAAGCTTCATCTGTGCCGGTTCCTTGCGGAACTTACGCAGGGCCTCGGTCTCGTAGGCCTCTTCGTCTGTCGCAAGGTCCGTCATCAGCCGGTCATAGACACGATAGACGTATTGTTTTTCCGTCTCGCCCATCCCGGCCTCTTCACCGGTCAGTTCCGAAGCGTTCCGGGTATAGGACGTGACGATCGCGCATTTCCCGGCGAGGTCCGAACCGGAGTTCCGGAATATCTCGAACAACCGACAGGCCTCCGGGATCGAGCCGGCCACCAGCATGGCGTTGCCACGGCCAGACGTCAGGCGCGGCTTAAGCTCCATGTCCATGATGATGTCGCTGGCGATCTGTTCCAGCCGGTCCTTCGAGGACAGTACCCGCTGCAACGTACCCCAGCGTTGCTTAAGGGTCGCCTTGGCCACGGGGGTCAGGCCCTTTGTCTTAGCCTCGAACCACTCGTCAATCTTCGTGGGCGACGCCACGCGCTGGTCGATATCGCGCGCCTCGTACCGCAGGTCCAGAACCACCCCGTCCTCGACGGCCTCGTTGAAACGATAAGGCGTACCGATATAGGGTCCGAATACCTCAAGAGACGTCTGCTTGTCCGACTTGAGCAGGGGCGTTCCAGTAAAACCGTAGAATACCGCATCCGGAAGGATCGTCCGCATGGCACGGGCCAGCTTGCCCGACTGTGTGCGGTGTGCCTCGTCGATGAAAACGAAGAACGAGCCCACTGGCGCGCCGATCTGACCGCGCTGGATGTTGGCGATCATCTCGCTCAGTTCATCCTCTTCACGCCGCCCGAACTTATGCACGAGGGAGGAGACCACCCGCTCCTTCGGATCGGCCAGTGCGGCCAGTAGGTCGGCACCGGATTTCGCGCGGCGGACCTTGTCGCCGGTATTGCCGAAGACGGTTTCGATCTGCTCGTCCAGTTCCTTCCTGTCCGTCACCACTAGGATACGCGCGTCAGGTAGGACCTCGCGGATCCAGCGGGCCAGCATCACCATGATCAGGCTTTTCCCGGACCCCTGGGTTTGCCAGATGATACCCGACTTGCGGGCCTGAACGGCCTCCTGTGCGGCCCTCACGGCGAAATACTGGTTCGGGCGGGTGACCTTCTTGATCCCTGCGTCGAACAGGATGAAATCGTTGATCAGCTCCAGAAACCGGTCTGGCGTCAGCATCTGGGACACATCCCGCTCCAGCGGCATGATGATCTCGCTGTCTTCCTTCCACGCCAGCCAGTAGGGCTGCGGGGTCTGGATCGCGGCGTAGCGCAGGCCCTGCATCGCGTTGCCCGCGAAGGTGATCTGGACGGTAGTGAAAAACTGCCGGATGAACTCGGGCCGCTGGTTGTCCAGCGTCTGGCGGATGCCTTCGCCAACCTCGACGGTGGATTTCTTCAATTCCACCACGCCCAGGGCGATGCCGTTCACATACAGGACAAGATCGGGGCGTTTGTTGTAGGCCTTCGGATTCTTCGCGGTGATCGCCACCTCTTCGGCCACGCCCAGATCGTTGGCCGCCGGATGATCCCAGTCTATGAAGCGCACGGTGACCGGGGCCTCGCCGGGGCCGGGGGTGACCTGCACGCCATAGCGCAGCATGTCAAAGGTAGTCCGGTTCGCCTCATAGAGCTTCAGCCCGTCCATCCGGGCGGCGCGCTGCAACTCGGCGATGGCTTTGGTGATGACCTCCGGGTCATACCCGCGCTTGGTCAGCCAGGGGCGGAGCAGATCCGGTTCGATATTGGCGTTGCCGGGGCGCTGGTGCCAGTCGCCCAGGTACCGCCATCCGAGGCCGCCCGCAGCGCCAGAGGTCTCGCCGCACATCTGGGCGATCATACGGTTCTGCGTGGCGCGTTCCGGCTGGCCGATGGTCATCTGTGAATACCCCTTAAAGTAATGTCATCCTAATCAGACGAGCCGGACCCGCCCGGTCAAAAGGTTTTGCATCATCCCCTCTTTGACCGCCCGCGCCTTTGTCAGGCGGCCCTCGAGGGTCTGGATTTCGGCATCCATGTCAGAGAGGACGGTGGAGATGGCTTGTTGTTCTCTTTTAGTTTCAGGAACCCGAACCGTGTAGCCCGTCAACTGCGTCTTGCCGATTTCGAGGAAAGTGCTGCCAGAGCACAATTCGATGAACCCCTTCTTTTGGCTCGTCAGCAGGTAATAAAGGAAATCCCGATCGGCGCGATTCTTGGCAATGAAGTTCTTGAATCCCTGGTTGGTGGTTAGGGGGATCGTCGAAATGGCACATTCTCCAATCGTAGCGCGGGAAGTCATCACGATGGTGCCCTCGGGCAGAAGCTCGGCAGAGGATTGACGCAAACCCGCACGGCTGATGGTTCGGGTCGTACCGCTCAGAAACTTCCGACCATCCAAGGCCGTGATGTCTGTAGGTGTGACCCACGCAATGTCACCATCCCATAGTGTTGCGTCTGACGTGCTCGGGGTTCCTCCTGATCGAATGTCGGCCAGTTCTGACAAGGTAGCCTCCTCCCACTCCCCCGAGAACCCCGGGAGGCGGCGGCGGGCGGTGAGGAGGTCTTGCATCGCCCCCTGTTTGATCAGGCGCTTCTTCGCGATAACCCGCTCCAACCCCGCGACAACCCCATCCGCATCCGAGAGGGCGGCAGCGATGGCCTGTTGTTCGTGGAGGGATGGAAGAGGAAGGGATAACCTTCTGAGAGCGTCAGGGTAAATATGTACGACTGCATCGCCTTGTGCCCGCTGGGCCTTTTGTTTTGCGATAGGAGCAGAGTTGAGCATGTAGGCAAGAAAACGTGGGTCCGGTCCATTAGGGCGGAAAACGATAATATCGCCTCCGGCAAATGCCTCATAGTCCCCCAAGAAACCGGTGCATTTCCCTATTTCCTCTTTCGTTTCCCCTGACCCGGCGAAAAGGATATCTCCACATTTAATCGGGCGAGCAGATTTACTGATTTCTGCGGAAATGAAAGATCGGTGCGCCCGCAAAATTTCGGGGTGGTCAGTATATAACTCGCCGTATCGAACCGCTGGAATTTCACCACTCAGGGCTTCATCTTTGCGAATGCCCGCGCCTTTGGCGAAACTCCCGAGAGTTCCGAGATTAACGAGTTCCCAGTCATTGGGTATTACATCATTCATCCCGCTACCCCCATCGCCGTCAGATGCCCGGCCACCCGTGCCTCCAGCCCCGCCAGATCGTCCGTGATCTGCGGCAGGGTTTGGCCATACCGTTCGGTCAGCACCCGCACGCGGGCGGTCAGCCCTTCGGTCCGGGCCTCCACCTCGGCCCCGATGGCCGCCGTAATATCGGCCAGCCATTTGTCGTGGACCACAAGGGCGCGGATGTCGTCCTCGGTCAGCTCCGGGTATGTCCTCAGCACCGCCTCGGTCAGGTCCGCCTCGGCCTCTTTCGCGGCCTTTTTCGCCGCAGCCTCGGCCGCGATCAGACGGGCCGCGTGTTTTAACAGGGACCGTTCCTCGGCATCTGCTTCACCGGATTTCTCGCGCGCCTTCACCGATGCGGCGGTCAGCTTGCCCGTATCGGTCAGCGCGTCGGCCAGCAGCCCGCCCTCGGCCCCGTGTTCCTCGGCCAGTTCCTCGATCTCGCGGCCCAGTTCCTCGGCCCGGGCGGTGGCTGTATCCAGCGCCGCCTTGAGGTCCGGAAAGAAGCGGTTAGTGATCAGGGTCGGCGGGATCACATCGGCCACGAGCCGGACCTTGTTCACGGTCAAGTCGCCATCCTCCAGCCACTTTGTCTTGCCGTCCTTGACCTCCTTACGGGCCTCGCGAAGGTCGCGCGCGGCCAGCCAGCCCCCGCCCGAGATGATGAACACATCGTCCTGCATGCTGTCCGACCAGTAGGACATGAGACGCTGATAGGCCTCGTATTTATCCACCAGCGGGGCCGATTCGAACCGGGTCAGCATATCCTCGGCGATGGTGTGGATCAGGTCGCGGGGATGATCGCCCTGCTGGATACCCGACAGCGCTGTCGTGTTCCCGGCGATCCAACCGTTCAGGATTTCCGTGATCTGCGCGCGGAAGGCGGCGAAATCCGGGTGGTTCCGGATCGTGCTGCGCACCTGATCGGGGGCGACCAGCGGGTCGGCATACCCCGGGCGTAGGTTCGGCCCGAACAGCGTGGCGCGCAGGGTGGGCATGACCTCCCAGAAGTCCGACAGCGCGTCGATATCCCGCTCGGGCACACCACCATGTAGATGGGCGGTGATATCCTGAAGGTCTTCAGGGTTGGACCCGTCGATGTAGCGGGGAATGTTCAGGTTGAAATCATTGCGGGTGATCTCGGTGTAAGGGACCAGCCTGGAATAGCCGGGGATTTCCTGTGCGCGGGTAAAGGCGTCGATGATCTTGTGGATGTCGCGCTCGCGCAGGCGGTTCTTGTTCCCGTCCTTGATGAACTCCTTGGAGGCATCGATCATGAATACGGGCCGGTCCGCCCGGGCCTCGGATTTATCGAGAACGATGATCGAGGCAGGGATTCCGGTGCCATAGAACAGGTTGGCAGGCAGGCCGATGATGCCCTTGATCAGCCCGCGTTTCAGGATCTTCTCGCGCAAGCGGGACTCTGCGTTGCCCCGGAACAGGACGCCGTGCGGCAGGATCACCGCGCCGGAACCGGTGGCCTTCATCGAGGCGAGGATGTGTAGCAGAAATGCGAAATCCCCGTTCTTGGCGGGCGGGTCGCCATCAATGAAGCGGCCGTATTTCGTTTCCTCGGTCAGACCCGAGGCCCAGGCCTTGGCCGAGAAGGGTGGATTAGCGACCACGAAATCGAAGGTCTGAAGGGTGTGTGTATCGGTCAGGAAATGCGGCTCGGCGATCACGTCGCCCTGCGCGATCTCGGCGGTCTCGCGGTTGTGCATGATCATGTTCATGCGAGCGAGACCACGGGTGGCGATGTCCATCTCTTGCCCGAAGATGGTGATGGGCACGCGGGCGGTTTCGGCGGCCTTGAGGAGCAGCGAACCTGAACCACACGTCGGGTCATAGACCGTCTGACGTGGACTGGTGGCTCGGTCCACGCCTGCCACGGCCGCCACGACACGCGAGACCTCGGCCGGGGTGTAGAACTGGCCCTTCGACTTGCCCGCTTCGGTCGCGAAGTTCCGCATCAGGTATTCGTAAGCATCGCCAAGAATGTCGTCGCCGTCGGCGCGGTTTTTTGAGAAATTCAGCTCCTCACGGCTGAAGATGTTGATCAGCGCGGTCAGCGAGTTGATCATTTTCTGACCGCGCCCGAATTTCTCGGGGTCGTTGAAGAAGGCCCGGTCGATCACGCCCGACAAGTCGTTTTCCTCGGCGATCCGCGCGATGATCGTGTCCATACCCTCGCCGATGTTCTTTGACCCGCGGAGGGCTTTCATATCGTTGAAGGAGGAACCCGGTGGCACCTCGATCAGCGCGTCCGGCTGACCGGCTCGGTCCGAGACGTATTTCACGAACAGCAGCGTCAGGATGTAATCCTTGTAGAGCGAGGCATCCAGGGAATGTCCCGAACGATGTTGAAAAGCGTTTCGGGCGACGCTGCGGATTTCATGGTTATGCGGCTTGATCCAACGGGTCAACCAGCGCATCATTTTGTGGGTCGCGGTGTTTTTCCAATGCGG
>NZ_JBDOQR010000044.1:0-27574 GCF_039839315.1 Phaeobacter sp. CAU 1743
CTGGAAGTATAGGTATTCTTGGTCATGGCGTGATCTCCCTGGCGGTTGCCGCCGCCGGTTGGGTGGGTGGATGTTCACCCGGAGATTACGCCGCCTTCAAATTTCCACCAACTCCGAGACACGACCCCAATCCCACCCGCACCGACAAGGCCAAGGATAGTCGACGACCGGACGGCTTTCTCCAAGGCAAAGAGAGAGGTGGAAATAAAAGCGGGCAGGCTGCCGGGAATCGTGGCACAGGCCACAACATCGAGTTTTCGCGCGCCAGTGGCTGTTAGGCTCTCGGCGGGGCCTTTGTCGGTTGCTTCCATGTCGTCGGCGAAAAAGCGTCCGCAAAAGCCGATTGTGTCGATCACGATGGCCAGCATGCCGGCAAAGGGACCAAGGCCCACGGCCACAACGAAAACCAGTGCCCAGGCGATGTCCGGCACAGCACGGATGAAACTCAGCCCGGTGCGCACAATTTGGTTCACCCATGGGCCGGCGATCAGCCCCTTTGCCGCCAAGAGGGCGACAGGAACAGATATGATTACCCCGATCACAGCACCGGCAACAGCGATTTGCAGTGTCTCGACCATTTTCCAGCCCAGCCGCGTGAGGACTTGTGGGTCAAGGTTCGGCGGGAAGGCCCGCGCGGCGAAATCGGCAAAGCGGGGTGGGGAGCTGGCTACTTTTTCAAGCGAGAAGCCGGCACCGGCGAGGCACCAGAAGATAATAACAAGTCCAAGCGCATAGCCCAAAAAACTGATGGCAGAGGGCCGCTCAAACCGCGCCAGTTCAAATCGCGAGGGGGTGGTATCAGTCATAAAGACCTCTCAGATCGGCGGAACTCAGCGAGGCTGCTGTCGCATCAAGCTGAATGCGCCCCTGCGCAAGGCCAAGCACGCGGTCGCCGTATTTCAATGCATGTTCAACGTTGTGCGAGGTAAAGACGACCGTCACATTCTCGTCGCGGACAAGCCGGAAGAACAGCTCCATCACGTCTTCGCCTGCACTTGGATCAAGTGACGCGCAAGGTTCATCCGCAAAGAGAACCTTGGGCGCGCCGACGATGGCGCGGGCAATGGCCACGCGTTGCGACTGCCCGCCCGATAGCCGATCCGCGCGCCGGTGCGCGAAATCAGCAAGGCCCACGCGTTCCAACGCCTGCATGGCAGTTTCCCGAGAAGACTGGGGGGCTAGCGGATGGCTCCAATGGCGTATGCCGGGATGCTTGCCTAGAAGACCGTGCAAGACATTTGAAAGCACAGACAGTCGGGGCACCAGATTGTGCTTCTGAGAGACCAACCCGACCTGCGCGCGAATGTTGCGCATCTGGCGCCTGGTTGCTTCATCTGTCTGCTGTCCCAGCAAATGCACGCTGCCACCTGAGGTTGGGATTAACCCCATCAGGCAGCGCAGCAGGGTCGATTTCCCAGTGCCGTTGGCACCAACAAGTGCTGTCGCCTCTCCGCGGGCGAGGCGGAAACTCACGTCGGAAAAGATCGGCGTCGCCCCAAAGGTTTTGGAAACGGCGCGGGCTTCAATTTCAACGGGCGAAACCGGGGCGAAGGCCGCCCCGGTTTGCTCAGTCAGCACATCCGGGGCCACCGGACGTCTCAGTAGAAGATCAGTCACCGATGAAATCGTCGAACTGAGGGTATCCCGCATTCGAATACATCGAGCGGACGTAGTCATATGCGCTGTCTTCAATCGCAACGAGGTCCATGCCGACATATTTGTCGTTTTCTTCGTGGGCCGTGATGCCTGCGATGACCTGCGCCTTGTTCCCAAGGACCGCGTCTCGCAGTGCTTCGGCAGCCTTGGTTGGCACATGTGCACCCACCATGATCATGTCATTGGGCAGGTCGCCCGAGCGCGCAATCATCTTGTAAAAACCGTAAGGCAGCTCCGTTTGGCCATTGCGGACGCCGATGAAAGTGCCTGCATTCATGCCAAGCGCGTCGATATCGCCGTTGTTCAACGCCTCAAAGGCGATGTTGCGCGAGGTGTGGATTTTCTCAATGTCATTAACCGGATCGACGCCGTAGTCTGCGAGTACCTGCATCGGGCAAAGCATGTTTGAAGTCGAACCGATATCGCCAAATGCGACTGATTTGCCTACCAGATCAGCAGGTACGTTGATGCCGCTGTCAGCACGCACGATAATGGCACAGTGATAATCGGGGCGACCGAGGCCGATCAGCGGCGTGGCATTGGTCAGCTTGTTGAAAACCACATATTCTGCAGGTCCAGAGACTACAAAATCCACGGTCTCACCGCGCAGCGCCTCGGCTGCAGCCGTGCGCGAGTTTACGGCAAAGAATTCGAATGTGTCGCCGGTGGCCACTTCAAGCGCCTCCTTGAAGGGACCCCATTCCAGTTGCAGGCGTTCCATGCCTTCGACATCTGTGACGGCAAGTTTCCAGATTTCTGCTGTCGCTGCAAAGGCAGACACAGCAGCAAGGCTTACACCCAGCAAAAGAGATTTCAGTTTCATAGCACCCTCTAGGGGCTCTGTTGCACAAATCGGCTGAGGGTCGAGGTTCCCCTTCCCCCGGACAGACTCATCCCACGGCTTCAGTGACGGGTATGCCGAGTGCGGTGAAGCCGTTCAGGACGACCACACGGATCTGAAACTCGGCAACCTGACGGTCGAAGTCCCTGGCAGTCAGGCGTTGGCCCAGCAGCTTCACACAATGCATCTTCGTTTCGACGCGGCTCCGGCGGTGATAGCCGCTCCATCGTCGCCAGATGTTTCGCCCGAAGCGACGTGACGCGCGCAGGGCTTCGTTGCGCGCGATTGCTCCGGGAGTGTCGGGCTTCCATGGCCTGGCATTTTTGCGTGGCGGTATGACTGCGGCGGCACCTCGGGCGGCGATGGCATCGTGGCACTTGCGGGTGTCAAAGGCACCATCAGCGGTGACGCTTGCAACCTCGTGATCTGGCGGGATCTGGTCCAGAAGCTCTGGCAGCATGGGCGCGTCACCGACATCACTGGTGGTGAACTCGGCCGCGCGTATTTCCAGCGTTTGCTCGTCAATTCCGATGTGGATCTTGCGCCAGACCCGGCGCTTGGTGCCACCATGCTTGCGGGCGTTCCACTCCCCTTCGCCCTCGACCTTGATGCCGGTGCTGTCGATCAGCAGGTGCAACGGGCCGCCGGATCCACGGTAGGGAATATTGATCTTCAGGGACTTCTGGCGCCGCGACAGCGTGCTGAAGTTGGGCACGGTCCAGTCCAGGCCGGTCAGGCGCAGCAGGCTCTCAACGAAGCCCGTCGTCTGCCTGAGCGCCATGCCAAACAGCACCTTCATCGTCAGGCAGGTCTGTATGGCTGCGTCACTATAGTCAGGCTGTCGGCCACGTTTGCCTGTTGGCCTGGCCTCCCAGGTCATCTCGGGATCGAACCAGATCGTCAGCGAGCCACGACGCTTCAGAGCTTCGTTATAGGCGGGCCAATTCCTGGTCTTGTAGGCGGGGGGGCTGGGTCGGCTCATGCGCCCCCAGCTACCACGCTGGATTCACAAGATGAATCCCTCACGCGATTTGTGCAACAGAGCCCCCTCTAGGTTTATTCATTCGGATGAATAGTGGGACTGCGTATCAATGGCGCTACAGTTTCATGAAACCTTTGTGACGTATGCGGCCGAGACGGCGCGGATGGGAAGTACTAAGTTTATTTACCATAAACTTCATTATGCGTTATTATACTTAGTGTTGCGATAGTATATTTTTGTGTGTATGTTGAGCCTCGTTCCAGAGAGCCCTCAGCATGCGTCATCTACTCAAGAAGCTCCTCCACCCGGCCGCAGTCGCTTTCACCGTGACGGGTCTTTCGCTGCCGGCACCCGCCCGCGCGCAGACTTACCCAATCGATTGCGCGATACTCCTCTGCCTATCTGGCGGGTGGCCCGCTTCCGTCCCTTGCGCCCGGGCTCGCGCCGAATTCATCCGACGCATTACGCCTTGGCCGGTTGAACCGCCGCTTCAAATCTGGCGCTGTCCCATGGGCGCGTCATTTGAAACCGTTCCAGCAGCAAACAGTGCAGACCGCATCTTTGATGCGTTCTTCCAGAGCAACAGCACTGGACCGCGACAATCTTTTCCAGCGCACGATACCGCTGACCTTATTGCGGCTGCTTGGCGCACCCCAGAAGCCCCAGATTACC
Organism: Phaeobacter sp. CAU 1743; assembly: GCF_039839315.1. Taxonomy (NCBI): domain Bacteria; kingdom Pseudomonadati; phylum Pseudomonadota; class Alphaproteobacteria; order Rhodobacterales; family Roseobacteraceae; genus Phaeobacter; species Phaeobacter sp. CAU 1743. The sequence continues at coordinate 4,152 of NZ_JBDOQR010000044.1, forward strand.
TTGTTCCCGCCGACCAGGCCCTCCGGCTCGTTCAAGATCGCGCGGACATCGATATCAGCGGACCTGAGTTCAATTTCGTACGATCTATCCGAGTCTTTGATGTCCGGTATGCGCGACAGCACGAATCCGGACGTGACGGCGACTGCAACCGTAGCGCCACCGTTGTCCTAGGCACATATGGAACGCAAGGTGGCTTCGCCTGGCAGAGGTCTTCGATCACCGCCCTACCGGCCGCCCATGTAGGTCTCGAACGCTGGGGTCAGTATTGTCCCGGTATCTATCACCGCTCCGTCTTCGTCGATTGGCGTGATTACGAGGGCAACTACGGCTTTGAACAGGTGAATTACTAACCAGTCAAAATGCCACAACGAAAGGGTTGTGTGACCCAGGATCCACTGAGTGGCGCTGCCGCTCGCCTCTGAAGCCTTCCGATACAGGCTTGCTCAACAGCAGTTGCGGCAACGAGCGCTCTCACCATCGGGCTTTGGAAGCGGCTAAATTTCCGGCACCTGAAACAGCCTATTCACTGTGTAAAGGACATCGACGGGCTTTCTTCATTTCAAAGAGGTCAGCCTAAAAATGCGTATCCCAACGTGGATGCTTCTCATCGATAATTAAAGAGTGGCTGTGTGTGCGATGCCCCTGCAGATGAGGGTGATCTAGCGGCAAATTGTCGTGCGTATGTTCGACCTCTGAGAGGTCTTCGACAGGCCAAACGAACAGGGCAAAAAAAAGGCCGCTGGCCGCGAGCATTGCAAGAACAAGCAACGCGCCCAGACTTCCATGCACAGTCAGAAGCCAACCTGACAGCGGATAGGTAAGAAGCCAACATGCGTGGCTCAGCGCGAACTGCGCGGCGAAAAGCGAAGGCCGGTCCTCGGCATGTGCCGAGCGGCGTATCAGGCGCCCCGAGGGGGTGAGCACAGCCGAGTAGCCGAGCCCGACCAACAGCCAGGCGCCAAGCAGGAAAGGCCAGTCGAGCCCGATAATGGCGATCCCACCGGCCAGCGCCATAAGCGTCAGCACCATGAGAGCCGCACCCCCGACCATTACGGGCCTGTCGGGCACGCGGTCGAGCAGGCGCGGCAGCAGCAGCGCAGCAAGCATCGACCCCGCGCCGAACGCGAACATCGTCCAGGCCAGCGCGCTTTCGGAAAGCCCTAGTGTGCCGCGTACCAGCACAACAGAGTTGACCAGCACCATCGCTCCTGCCGAAGCCGCAGCTAAATTTAGTGCCAGAAGCCCACGCAGACGCGGCGTGGCGAGGTAGATGCGGATACCGCGTGTCGTGCGGTCGTAGATGCCACGCGGTTCAGATGGCTTCGGGCTCGGCAGCATCACTGAGACGACCAGCAGCGCCGAGGCCGAGAAACCCGCGACGGTGCCGAGAAAGAGAGAATTGTAGCTCATCACTGCGAGCAGCAGCGCGGCAAGCGTCGGACTCACGATGTTCTCCAGATCGTAGGCCAGCCGCGAGAGCGACAGCGCACGGGTGTAGCGCGCCTCCTCGGGCAGTACGTCAGGGATAGTCGCCTGGAAGGTCGGCGTGAAGGCAGCCGAGGCCGATTGCAGCAGGAAGATCAAGACGTAGACGTGCCAGACCTCGGTCACGAACGGCAGACAGAGCGCCGCCCCCGCCCGCACCACGTCGAGCCCAACCAGGAGTGCGCGGCGGTTTACCCGGTCCGCGAAGGCCCCGGCGATGGGGGCGATGCCGACATAGGCCACCATCTTGATCGTAAAGACCGTGCCCAGCACCATTGCCGCCCCGTCGTCCGCGAGGTCATAGGCCAGAAGCCCAAGTGCAACCGTCGCCAGGCCAGTGCCCAGCAGGGCCATGACCTGCGCGAGGAACAGGTGGCGGTAGGTGCGATCGGCGAGGATCTCCAGCATCGATAGGCTCAGAGGTAGCGGGCGATGGCTTTCAGCTCATCGCGGTCCGCGGGTGAATGGTCTTCGTCCAAGCAATGGTCCATATGATCGTGGATCAGGGCCCGCTTGGCATTGACCACGGCCTTTTCAACTGCCTGCAACTGCTGAGCGATATCGAGACAGGGTTTGCCGTCTTCGATCATCGCGATCACCGACCGCAGATGACCGTCAGCGCGTTTCAGCCGCGCGATCAGGGCGGGATGGCTTGCATGGACATGCGGCTTTGTCATAGAACAACGATATCCCCCCAGGGAGGATAGAACAAGACGGTCTCACGAGAGGCCGCATGGCTGAGCGGGCAGATCGAATGAGAGCAATTGCGGCATATGGGCGGATAGCGTTTGCGACGCTTCTGTGCCTGTCGCTGACCGTCTGGTCCGTCGTGCCGACTGCAACGCACACACCTGCTGTGTTTGAGACAATCCAGGACCATCTGGAAATGATCGCGGATCATGGCCATTCGCACGGGTTTGAAGAGGACCTCTACTGGGCCATGCACGGCCACAGTCACGATGTGGCCGACCATGATCACAACCAGGCATTTCTCTCAAAAGGGCCACGTCCGGAGCCAGTTGCGGCGATCAGTGAAATCTGGCTGAGCATATCTGCGTTCAGCGGGCCGTCTCGTCAGTTCCGAATAGACCGACCTCCGCGCGCATGATCGGCGTGGCTTTGCCACGGTGCACTCGATCACGTTCAATCCAAAGCGGAGTAAACCCATGAAGACCCTCACTCGGGGCCTCAGTCGCATGTCAACGCGTCTTGCCTTGTTCATTCTCACAACACTGGTGCTGTCAACAAGCGCAGCCCTTGCCCATGACGTCACCCCCGGTGACGCAGGCTATATCCAGGAAATCTGGGGGGTGCATATCATCCCGTTCATCTACCTTGGCGCAAAGCACATGATCACGGGATACGACCATATCCTGTTCCTGCTCGGCGTCGTCTTTTTCCTTTACTACATGAAGGACGTGGCGATTTACGTCAGCCTGTTTGCCATCGGGCATTCGGTCACGATGCTTCTCGGTGTTTGGTTCGGCTGGGGCATCAATGCCTATATCATCGATGCCATCATCGGCCTGTCGGTGATCTACAAGGCCCTCGACAACCTTGGCATGTTCCAGAAATGGCTGGGCTTCCAGCCCAACACCAAGGCTGCAACGCTGATCTTCGGCCTGTTCCACGGCACGGGTCTTGCATCAAAAATCCTTGAATACGAAATCGCAGCCGACGGCCTGCTTGCCAACCTTCTTTCGTTCAACGTGGGCGTCGAGGTCGGCCAGCTTTTGGCGCTCTTCGTCATTCTGATCGTGATGGGATACTGGCGGCGAAGCCCGAATTTCCTGCGGCAAGCGGCCTATGCCAACTGGATCATGGTCGGGCTGGGGGTCTGGCTGACCTATATCCAGATCGCCGGTTACATCACCTACCTACAACAAGCCTGATCGAGGAGATTACCCATGTATAATGCACCACAACCCAAGCTCGAAGACCTTCCCAGCAAGGCGCAGCTTCGCCGGTCGTCCATCATTGCCGGTATCGGCGCGGTCTTTATCGGCGTGGCCGTCTACATGCCCGCTGAACTGGGCCGGGACCCGACAGGCATCGGCTCGCTTCTGGGCCTCACCGAAATGGGCGAGATCAAGCAGCAGTTGAAGGCAGAAGCAGAAGCCGATGCGGAAACGCATAGCGAAGTCCAGCCATCGCTGATGGACGACATCCTCGGGCTATTCGTGTCCACCGCCCACGCGCAGGAGGCCTGGCAAGACACGATCACGTTCACCTTGGAACCCGGGGAATACACTGAGATCAAGGTCACCATGGAGGAAGGCGCAACCCTCTTCTATGAATGGTCCTCGACCGGCGGACGAGTGAACTTCGATCTGCATGCTCACGCGGGCGATGATGCCGTCACATACGAAAAGGGCCGCGGTCAAACAGAAGGGATCGGTAGCTTCGATACTCCATTCGCGGGCGATCACGGCTGGTTTTGGCGCAATCGCGATGACGCGGCGGTGACCGTCACCCTGTTACTGCGCGGGGACTACAGCGCCATTGTGCGAGACGAGTAAATGGATGGAGCGCACCTCAGAGACCACAGGTGCGCTCCATATACGCATACACTCAAGTTTGACAATTTGATCTGCCAGCTTCACAGAAGCTGACTTTCGCGGGATGAAATCAACTCGGTAGATAGCGCCCCATAAGTTCCTACCTTGCCATCTTCCACGATGTCCGGCGAGTCAGCCGTCTCTTTCTACCAATTGAGTGGTGGCGACTATCTGGTAAGCTTATTTGGTGCCGCTTCTTCGGATCCGCTTGAGGCCGTCGAAGTCGATTTCTTGCTTCTGTTCCGCAGTCAGATCCGGCCGGGCTTCCGATACCGGCTGGGGCCCGTGGACGTCCCACATCACCGCATGGGCGCCTGTCGTCCATCGATACACCCAACCAACAATGCTGCACCCATCGGTCCCGATCAGATTGGCGATCGCGACGCCCTCACCTTTATCATCGTTCACTGTTTACTGACTTCCTGCACTGTGGCGCTGAATTTGCGGCGTGGTATCATAAGGCGCTAACTTGCGCCGAAGGCCGCACGTGGTGGATGTTGGCTAACTGCTCTTCATTGAGGAAGCTGATGTCACGAGGAGACATCCAAAGCGGAACGCCCCAAAATTTCTTTGCTTTCAAATTTTGTGGTCGGGCTCCGTGGCGGCTTCGACAATCGACAGGACTTCGTTTTTGTCAAAGCCAATGACCCTCGCCAGAACTGTAAACTCCACGACGTCGATACGACGCTCGCCGCTTTCGAGACGTGCCACAAACGACTGGTGGCGCTTGAGCTTGGCTGCCAACTGCTGCTGGCTGAGACCCGCATTCTGACGTGCTTCAACCAACGCACGGACGAGCGCCAACTGGCCATTTGTTCTGATTGTTTTCGCCACGCGTCACATACCTTTTGTGACGTCGCTAGCGGATGAAATCTGTTATCTAAAAAGTAGATATTTGAGGGTGTTATCGGCGTCTGGTTTCCAAGGGCTGCAAGTCTGGTGCATGCCCAGTGGCCCATCAATCCCCCACCAGTTCCAAAAACCGTCCGTAGTCCTGACTGACTTCGCGGGCTTCGTCGAAGGCACGCGCACGCTCCAGCTCGAGACAGCGAAAGTAGTCCTGAATGTCCGTGATGTAGACCTCAAAGTCCCGCCGAATGATATCGGCATAGTCACTGGCCGCTTGCGAATCGCTTGGAACAAACGGCCGGACAGGGGCGAGACAGGATTCAGCGTGGCTTGCAGCCGGAACGAGCAAAAGCATTGCTACAGACTGCATGCCCACCCATCGGCTCAACCGCAGGTTTCTGAAACCTCTATTTTCCTTGATAGACGCCAATGGCCGTGCCTAGAGTTTGAGTAACCGAGATACAGCCGTATCTGCCGCATTATATCTTGCGGTTAATAATATACTATCGCAACTCTGGGCTTCAAGTAGGAATGCCCGGGCGTTGCGCGTTTGAAGAAAGCGTGAGCCGGGCCATGAACTGGGACATCGAAGCACCAAATGTGGTTACGGAAGCGCGTTTCCGCGAACTTGTGGAAAGCGGCTATAGCGCTGAAATCCTGTGCCAGGAGTCGGCACACAAGAAGGGCCCCAGCTATTATGGGGTCTGGATCATGCGTGTCGTCTCTGACGAGGGCGTGGAGAAGCTGCTGGTCACGGCCCGCACCCGGACGACCTACAACGACATCAAGATCCGCGAGTTCAAAACCATCACGGGCGTGGTGTCCTTCCTTATCGGGATCGGTTTCTCCCATGCCGATGTGCCGCTCGAGGAAGGCCAACGGACAACGCACAAGCTGGCTGCAACCGACAAGGGCGGCAGCAAGTAGCCTTCTTCTTTTCTGGTATCTCGCGGGTCCCGCCGCTGCTCAAATGGTGTTGGTCATGGAGAGCGATGGCTCTCTGACCCCGTCTCGCTCCCAGGGCAGCTTCGCCCGCAACTACAATGACGGCATTGGACAGGGGTCTGCGTCGGACGATCTGGCGATCTTTGGCGAACAGGACGATGAGCCAGAAGACATCCAATTGGCAGCCCTCTCGCGGCCTGCACCCCTGCCACGCGCCGATGTTCTGGCGGCCATCGAGGCCACCGCTCTTCGTTACGCGGGTCATCCCGGGCTGCGCCGCACGGAGCTCTCGGTTCGCGATTGGTTGACCCTCTACCGGGCCAATATCGAGGTGGAGAGCGCCTACCGGCAGGATGCGGTCTCGAGTGCGGGCGCTATTGGCCTTGGTCAATTGATGCCAGCGACGGCGCGGGACCTCGGCGTCGACCCGCGTGATCCGCTGCAGAACCTCGACGGCTCCGCCCGCTACCTCGCGATGCTGCTGAGTGAGTTCGGAAATCCCCGTCTCGCCCTCGCCGCCTATAACGCCGGACCCGATGCGGTCCGCCAGTATGGCGACATTCCCCCCTACCGAGAAACCCAGACCCACGTGGCCCGTGTCATGGCCGTCGTGGCCCGATTGGAAGGATCAAATTCATGAAGCACATATCTAACCTGTTTATTGCGTCGCTCGCGCTCTTCCTGCTCGTCGCAGAGCCTGCGCTTGCTCAAAGCATCGATCTCTCCCCGATCCAGAGCTTGTTGCAGGGGATCGTCGATGCGCTGACCGGCCCGCTTGGCGTCGTCATCGCGACGCTGGCCGTGCTGGGCGTCTTCCTGAGCTGGTTTTTCAACATCATCGACCTGCGCCAAGCCCTCTGGGTGCTTGTTGGTATCGCCGGTGTTGCCGCCGCTCCCACCATTGTTGCAGCGGTCTTTGCCGGTGGCTGAGCGCTCGCCCCTCTTTCTGGGTCTCGTGCGACCGCCCAAGCTTTTGGGCCTGCCCATCATGTACGCGATGGTCTGGCTCTTCGGTTCGGTGCTCTTGTTCGTCTGGGTCCAGCACATAGCGGTGCTGGGCGTGGCCGCCCTGCTCTACCCCGTGCTTTGGAAGGCCGCGGACTGGGACCCGCGCTTCATCGACGTGATGATGACGGCGCTGCAGGAGACACCGCCGACGCGCAACCGCTCCATTCATGGCGGGGACAGCTATGCGCCCTAATACAGCCATGGACGAAACGCTCGATGCCCGCACAATGACGCCAGACTGGTATGCGCGCGAGACCCGCCTCGCGCACATGCTGCCCTATGTGAGCTTAGTTGATGACCAGACCGTGCGGACCCGGGTCAACGAGCTTTTCCAGTGCATCCGGCTCGACGGGGTCAATAGCTACACGACCGATGACGCCTATCTCGACAAGGTGACCGCGCTCTTTGCCCGGATCATTGCGCAGCTGGGAAGTCATCACCGCCGAGGCCGGTGACTACGGCTACACTACTTTCCTGAAGCGAGAGATTGCTGATACGAAGGCAGCATCAGAATGATGCGAGCCGTTGCAATCGGAAGCCTGCTGGTCGTTCTTGTCGCAACCGCTGGCGTGGCCGAGCGGAACCTGATCCCAACGCTCGAAAACCCGCCAGATGTCTGTCCCGACCAGCCTCCAGAGCCACAGTGGATGCAAGACATCGAAGTACGCGAGTCCCACAAACGGCTCCTGATCCAACAAATCTATCGTGCGAAGAGCATGCAACGCATCGTTGAAGCCCAAAGCTGTGAATGTCCGACGCGGTATCCGTCTTGGGAGGCAGCTGAAGGCGTCTTCGTCGAACATTTCGCCGCATCTGAATACTGGGACATCGTGGAAGCGACTTCAGATTACCGACGGCAGGCAAATGAGCTTCGGCGTGAAGCCATACCAATCTGCCAAGCCGCTGGAAACTGGTAGGGTTCCATGAGCGTCGTCACCTACTTCGTGGAAACGGCTGAAGGATATCTCAATACCGCTGCCGAGACTCAATTTGGCGCGGTTGCCGCAACAGTCGGAACGATGCTCGTACTCGGCACGACACTCGTTGTCATCCTGGTTTTCATCAACACGATCTACCAGTATCGCGCCATGGACGGGCGTACGGCCTTTTGGCTCGCCGTGAAGATTGGACTGATAGGCGCATTTGCAACCAACTGGGTGCAGTTCAACATCCTTGCTGCGGCGATCCTGAACGGGATCGACAGCATTGCCGGGTCGCTCGTGGCCTCTGTCGGCGGCGGATCACCTGGCCCATCCGGCACCTTCGCAGAGGAGTTCGATGACCTGATCGCGGCGCTCGGGGACTATCTGAATGCTGCGGGGTCTGAACTGAACTGGATGGCCGGTGCCCTGTTGGACACCCTTGGGGTTTTGCTGCTCTCAATCCTCGGTGGCTTGGCGGCGTTTATCGTCGTTGCGTCCAGGCTCATGATCGCTCTGCTGATCGGGATTGCGCCGGTCATGATCTTCCTGACCCTTTTTGAAGTGACCAAAGATTACTTCGCACGCTGGCTTTCGGCGCTGATTTCCTTTGCGATGTACCCGATCGTCGTTGCGGGCGTGTTCGCGACGATCACGGGTGTCTCGCGAGCGCTTCTTGCTGAGCTGGGCGACCCGGAAGGCGCCTCCAATATCGGCGCGCTCATTCCGTTCTTCATGATGGTGCTGATGGCAAAGGGGTTCATCATCGCAACGCCCTTCCTGGTTCGGGCGATTTCCGGAAACATCATGATGCCGGCGCTCTCGGCCGGGTTCGGGGGAAGCTATGCCTTCGCCAGAGGGCTCGCAGGCAGCCAACAAGTCTACAACCGCTACGCCATCGGAGGTGCGACTGGCGCGGAATACGCAGCTCTGCGCGCGCGACAATTCTTTGGTGTGCAAGCGTTGCCAAGCCGACCCAATACTGCGGGTGGGCCAACCGCAGCTCCTTCCGGTGACGCAACCGGCACAGGAGCCCGAATGCTGGCGCAGCTTTCAAGGTTGGGTCGTCTTGGACGGCGGTAAAAGTCCCGGAGTTGCCGTTGGTCCCCGTTGCGGGTGTTGCGAAACATCGCACCCACGCGCTGAAAACGGGTGCGCTCCTGGCCATCGGTATCGGTGAACTTGACGGGGACGGTGGCGACGTAGTGGTTGGTCATTTGGGTTACTCCTTGTTGCGATGGGGATCACCCAGCACGGGGGCAACAGGTCCGGTCGCAAGCGCAAATGCGGAGGGTCCGCGGCCAGCCGTGGAAGCCGTATTTGTGCTTGCCGAAGCGTGAGCTGAGGGCACGATTGGGCCGACCCCGTGCGATCCACATCTATGAGCAAAAAGGAGTGATCCGGATGACCCTTGCCAACACGCAGCCGCCACCATCCGCGTCCGCGTCCCGCCGATCCTGGCCGGGGTGCTGACGGAGCCCGCCCGCGTGGATGCGATGTTCCGAAACACGCCCCGAGGGACGTGCAGGTGTTCAGCCTCATATGCGACGTCTCGACCCCTCGCGTATTGCGCTGCTTTCGATGTGCGTGAGGTGCGTACCATCCCCAGCCCGTACCGATGCGGATGGGCCGCACTCTGACGGACCGGGTAGAGGGATAACGCTGCTGGCCGCCGCAGACTACCGATCACGCGTGACCGACCGCACGCGCCATGAGACATGACGAAAGGGCCGCGCCAAGCGCGACCCCCTCTCTTCAATCCTGCGCAGCCTTCTTCGCCGGGTCCGCAACCCGCATGACCGTCAGACCTTTCGCTTCCGCCTTCTGCCCGAGGTTCAGCGCGACCCCGTTGCCGCCGAAGAGTACAACCCCCGTCGCCGCGAACTTGTCGTCCAGCATTTCGTCGTTGCACTTGAACGGTGCCGCCCGCCCGTGCGCGGACCAGCGCGGATCGAAGCGCGCCTGCGCGACCCCGCGTGCCCGGGCCCACCGGGCCGCAATCATCTCCGCCCCGTGCTTGCCACCCTTGTGGCAGAGGAAGATCTCCTGGTTGCGGTTCTGCTTGATCCGTTCGCGAACCTTGTCGAGCGTGTTGAAGATCACATCAACATCGGTCCAGTCGGTGGCGCCTGAGACGATCAGGGGCACCCCCTCGACTTTCGACTTCTCGGCAGTCTCGCGGTCGTGCTGCTCCAGCAGCTGCCGCGCCTCGAAGACCGCCCCGGTCTCTTTCGCCCGGACGCTTGCGCGCGATCCGGCTGCCGGGATGTAGGCGTGGCCCGTCTCGATCTCGTAGCATTCCGCCGCCGCCTCGCTCATCACCTCGATGGCGCTCACAATCTCGCGCAGTTGCACAAAGCGCGCCTGCGCCTCTTCGAGCGCGGTCTCGGCGATTTCCGATCCGTCGTGGGATTTTGCCAGCGCGCCGATCTTGTCGGCGGTGCGGTCGACCTCCTTGCCGAGTGCCACCTTGCGGCGCTGCAGGATCGTCGCGAGCCCATGGGCCAGCGGTTCGATTTCTGCTTCAAGCCCGGTCCCGCGCAGCTGGCCGAGCAAAGCCTCGAAGCTCTCGCGGACGATGTGGTCGGTCAGAACGTGATCCTCCGGGATCGGCAGCTGCGCGTCCTTTTCAGTCAGTCCGAAAAGTTCGATGGTCTCGTAGGTGTTTGCAGTGTCGTAAGCCATGTCTGGTCTCCAGTGTTCGGTTCCAAGGCCACCACGTGAGTGTGGGGGCATGGCCGAATGCCTGGTTTCCGAATCTGCCCGGGTCAGGGACGGCGTAGCCGCCGGCTTGCCGGGCGCAAAAGTTTTCCGCGCGCGGCACCCGACACTTGCGCGCGCTTGCGCACGGGACCGCCCCGCGCCACCGGCTCCGCCCTCGCCGAAAAGTTTTGCGATCCTTGACGCGGGCTGATTTGGGGGCCATCCGGAGGATATGCTTCCGCGCTCATGTGTGTGTGTTTTGACGGTAGGTTTGCCCGACCCGAGCAGGCAAACGGCCCGACCGGACGCGGGAGACGGATGGAGTGGCGGGATCGTTTTGTCCTAAGGCCAAAACAGACCAGAGCGCAATCCGGCGGAGCGACCGGGGAGGGACGTGCTCGCGAGGCGGGCAAACCGGGATGCCGGGCGCAACGCCGCGGTGAGGCCGCATGGCCGAATGCGCGACGGACCGAAGGGCCGTTCTCCCCTGCGACACGCGAAGCCGAGCTGGGGAGGCCGCAAGGCTCTGGCCAGGGTTGATGTGCTGGCGACGCCGCTACCGACTATACGGATTACTTGTCCAAGCATTCGATGTAATGGGCGGGTAGCGGAAGTTCGCTGTAATTGGCTCCAATGGCCGCAAAGCGCAGCCATGATCAAGTCTCGGCGCACCGAACTGACATCCCGCGTTGCCTCACCGTTCGGTGCCCCGTCTACAATGTTGACATCGTCAGCGCGGACACTATTATACATTATTGCCTTATGACCGGTGCTCCCTGACCTGGCCTCAGTCGCCTCGTTACAGCCCGGTCTTCTAATTTCTGGACATCGCCGTATCAACATTGAAGTACCTCAAGCAGCACAAGTCGATCGATGAATGCATCGACATCATGTTGATGAGGGGTATGGAAATCCCTGACCGAGGCCATGCCGAGCGCTCCCTGCACCGCATCGGATACTACCGACTCAGCGCGTTTGGGTATCCTTATCGTGACTTCTGCCCGATCCCAACTCCAGACGGCGAGACGGAGCAGAAGGTTCGATGCGACAAGTTCAAAGAGGGTACGTCCTTCGATCAGGCTATCAACTTCTATCTCTTCGACAAAACCTTGCGCATCGAGCTTCTGGACGCGATTGAGCGCATCGAGATCGCGGTTAGAACCGCGATGATTGAAGTCCTTGGGGAGCTGGGACCACATGCGCATCGCGACAGACGCTCATACAAGGATCGCTTCAGCGAAAAGGGCGAAGATGGCAGCACGCCTCTCGAGCTCTTCATAGCCGGACTGGATCAGCACTTCAGAAGCTCTAAAGAGGACTTCGCGAAGCACTTCTCACTAAAGTACTTTGGTCCTCCACCGATTTGGATCGAGGCTGGGACATGGACCTGGGGCAACCTGACCCACATTATCGCCCACCTGTCCGACAAAAACAAAATGGCAATCGCGGCGCGTATTCACCCGGACCTCCCCATGAAGACATTCGCTTCATGGATCACAGCGCTCAATGACGTCCGCAACAGCTGCGCACATCACGCCCGAACGTGGAACAAGCCCTTGGTTAACAGCCCTGGGGTTCCCCCAAAAACGACATTTGGACAGCTCGACCACCTCCGCCAGCCCAGGATGGGGGACGATGCGCCCACGAAAAAGATTTACAGCGCGATCGTCATCATGATCTTCATGCTGCGGCAGTATTATCCGCGCACCAGGTGGCACATCCGTCTTCGCGACAAGATCTTGACCCAAGACCTCCCTTACGAAATTCGTCCGCAGACAGCCGGGTTCCCGGAGGGCTGGGAGTACGAGGCCATCTGGAACTGACCCGCCGACTTCCTGCTATCCGACATTGCCGCACGATGTCCCAAAAGGCCGGTTCAGAAAAGCTGCGTTGCAGGTCAGTCACAGCGACCCGTGCGCCCTTCTTTATGAGGAATGGGTTGGCGCTACGTTCCGCAAGGAAGGGTGGAAAGTGGTGGTTCCCTGCGTATTAGTTAAAGTGGCAGAGAAACGCGGAAGCAAACTTGATTATACTGAGATCCCGATACGTTCGAAGAATGCTCGGTTGCGTGACTTAGCGGACTCGAGAACGTCTTTGAAAGACGAGACCTCGATAAAAATCGAATAGGACGCGTCCCACGAATAGTATGTGTTTGAACCCGCCTTTCGGTGGAAGTTCCCGAGAGCCTTCATGACATCACGTAGCTTGGGTGTTATATCCGCGATGATGTGACACATGAACGGCGTAGTTTCTTCGATTGAGCGTATGGGAGTCCCGTCATACTTGATCGCCTCACCAGACTTCCGCATGTCTTCAACATATTTTCGGACTTGCGTGATGGGGTTTTTCTCCAAAGTGTAGTTGTCGATTTTCGGACGCTTGAATTCTACAATAGTGATTGGGGAAGACTTGTCTTCATTTTCAAAGCCAAGGCCAAGGTCGAAAATGGAGACGTCTGGCCTATCTTTTGGGTGAGTGGGATCTGACACTTGCTTTTCCATGCGGGTGTCAGAGTTGAAATATGAGTAGAATGCCAGTCGGTCGTCAACGATCCATAAATTGTGATCGTCGTAATCCAAATCCGAGGAAGTGGATTTCAGAGGGCAGATTATGTCGTGGAGAACGTCCTCATACTCGGAATCTTGATCTGTATTAGGCTTGAATTTCAAGCTCTCTTCGAACACATCGAGAACCAACTTGCGCTTCATGACATATTCAGCAAGCGACGACACCGACTCTTGCTTGAGTTCTGCGACATACTCTTTGGCCTTCGCCTCCACGTCAGGCAACTTCTTCTCAATTGACCGTTTGAAAGCATTCTTACGGCGTTCATATTGACGCAGCGACTGACGGGACATTTCCACAAATATGTCCTCTTTCCGGTTCGTGCCGTAATGGAGCGTTTCCGCGACTTCAGCATCCGTACCTTGAATACTAAGGAAACGAGGATGCTCGATGCGGAGGGCGCTGACAATGCCTGTCTGCTTCTCTCGAATCTCAGCGAGTTCGGGGGCGAGGAACTCCTTGACGCGCTCTTTCGCCTGATCGACGATGCTCTCAATCTCATCTTCTGACAAAGAGAAGTCCGTTCTTGTGTCATTCACAGATTCATCGAGGGCCGCACTTTCAATATACCCAAGGAATGCGAATTTACTATCAATAGCCTTAAGCCGACATTCCCCAAGTGGCCTGCCGTCTGACGTCAAGATCGCCTGATTTTGCCCGCTGGACAAGCGTTTTTCGCGCCGAGCGGCGTCTGCGGTCGCGCAAACGCCTGGAGCTGGGCGGATCGGGCCGCGAACCCGCAGCGTCTTTTCCCGGCAGCGACGTTTTTCAGCGCTGTGGGCAGACCTGTCGAGCCTCTTTCGTTGAGTTTTGGCCAATTTCGCGATTACGCGCATAGCGGCGGCGCTCGCAATCGGTGGATGGCGGCAAGGATAGCCCTGACCATGGGGCCAGTCACCGCGACCTCGGCGAGTTGGAAGGTGATGGCGCGGGCGTGACGCACCACACGGGCGCCGATCTTGATCAGCTTCAATTGCAGGCTGGTCAACGACCAGTCGGCCATCGCCTCGGGCAGTTCGATGCAGCGCAGGAATGTGGCCAGGTTGTAGGCCAGCGCATGGAGTTGCAGCCGCACCTCGTTGTCGCGGAACTTCCGGCATGACAGGCGCGTCCAGCGAAAGGCGTATTTACCCTCCTTGATGTGCTGCTCGGCGGTGCCGCGCTGGTTGTAGAACTGAACCACCCAGTCCGGGTCCATCGGCATGTTGGTGACGATGAAGCCGACACGCGGGAACAGCTCGCCCGGATGCCATTCGATCTTTGCGACCACACGGCGCGGTTTGTCCCAAGACGCCGCCTGATACTCGAAGTCCTCGTAGAAGCGCTTGACTTTGGTCTGCGAGGGTCGTCCGACAGGTCGGGTCAGCCGATCCGCGATCTTCTCACGCAGAACGGTGTTGGCAGGCAGCCGGATGGCGTAGAAGTACCGGGCTTCTTCCAGCCGCTCATAGATCGCCGGGATCGCATAGGCGGCATCCGCCCGGAAGAACCGCATTATGTCACGCTCTGCATACCGGGCGATGACGGGGTCGAGAACGTCCCGCCAGCCATCGGCGCTGTGGACATTGCCATGGCGCAGGGCGCAGCGCTCCAACATGCCGAACTGATTGAACAGAAAGTTGGGGTGATAGCAGGTGCAGGCGAAATGCCCGTTCCAGGCCGCGCCCTCCTGATCGCCATGGGTAGGGCTGACCGAGCTGTCCATGTCCAGCACGATGTACTTCAGCCCATGGCGATTATGAAACCGGTCGATCCATTGGCCGTTCAGGTCGGCCAGGGCTTCCCGGTTTTCGGCCAGAGCCAGCGTCTCAGTCTCGAACCGTCCCATCTGTGAGGCCGAGGCCGCCTGCGCATCGACAGCCCTTCCACCCACGACCTGGCGCATGACCGGATCGAGGGCCAGCCGGTCGGCGTCGTTGACATCCTCGTATCCGGCCAGTCGCCCGAACACCGACTGCCGGAACAACCCGTCAAGACGATGGATCGTGTTTTTCCCGCGCCGGGTGTCGCGCAGCGCTGTTGCCGCCAGATCGGACAGCCCAAGCGCGTCATCCAGCTCGCGCATCACCAGCAGCCCGCCGTCCGAACTGAGCTGCGTGCCGCGAAACTCCAGCCGCACACGGCGGTCGAAATCGACCCGATCTGCCTGCTGCAAGCCTACACCCTCTGGGTGACCCATGAAACACGCCCCTATCAGCCGCCAACACTATGATTTATATGTGAAATACAACGGTCAAGACAGCGAAATCAGCGATCTACTTGGGGAATGTGGGCTAGAGCATGAGCTTTCGAGTTTTCATATCATGCTGGTTCAAGACGTTTACGTGCATTGCGTTTGCGTTAGCCTTGGTATTTTCACCACCTTCTGCCGCTCACGCGGCGTCCGGCATGCATGACGGACATCAAGCCAAGTCTATTGTTGTCGTTGGTGCCGCCATGACTCATGACACCGGAAGCGATGCGCATCACGCGCATGAGAAGCTTAGGGTCGCAAGCGACATCGCAGCGTCCGACAAGGATGGCAAAGAGCAACAATCCCAAGAGTGTTGCAACGGTATCTGTATTTCTGTCGTCTTCCTCGAAGACACCAAGATCGAAGCAGAGCCGGTTGGTACAAGTGAATATGTCATTCTCGACGGTCAAACGTATTCGGTGGAAACAGCAGGGTTCCTGCGGCCCCCTCGATTCCTGATCTGAACCGACGCCCAAAACGGGTGTGAGCCTTGCGCAGAGTCTGCGTGAGACAACGTTCATCAATCAGGTTACGTTCATGAAAATTCATCTACTTATGGGGGCTTCGGCCCTCGGGCTTGGCGCATGCGCCTATGAGCCCACCCCGTTGCCGTCCGTCGCGACCCAACAGGCCGTCGCCAACACGGCAGTTTCATCGCTGATCAGCTATCAGGACCCCTTGGCGGGCTACACCTACCGCGGCCCCACAGGTCCCCGCGACTGGCGTTCCGTCAATCAAGAACAGACGGAGGGCAACTGATGCGGGTATCGAAGTTTCCGCTGGTTTTCGGCTTTCCGCTAATCTTGGGTGCCTGTGCTGCAGCTGTACCGGGCATCTACACGGAACCAAAAGCTGGCTTCGCCAACATTTCCAGCCAGGTCACACCAGCCATCGGCAAACGGACAGTCTTCGCCGAAACCCAGGCCGAAAATGAAGCATTGAAAAAGCAAGTGCACGCAATGGTGCACCGCAAGACCATTTCGGCGGACACCGCCGTTCAGGTCGCGCTTCTGAACAACAAGGGTTTGCAGGCGTCATATGCGAATGTCGGCCTATCCGCCGCTGAGGCCTGGCAGCAATCGACCCCGGAAAATCCGATCGTCGCGATCGGTATACTGGGCATCGGTGCGCCCGAACTAGGTGCCTACAGGGCGATCGAGGGACTGATACGGTCGAACGTGCTCGATGCCACCACTCGCAAGCAGCGTACAGCCATTGCAGACGCAAACTTCCGGCAGGCTCAACTGAGCGCCGTGAACGACACACTCGCACTAGCCAATCAGACGCGGAAGGCATGGGTCGATGCCGTAGCTGCCTTCGAGGCCGTGAGCTATCTGCGCCGCGCGAAAGCGACTTCTGACGCCGGATCGGAATTGGCTATGAGGCTGGGTGAGACCGGCGCGCTCAACACAGCCGGGCAGGCCCGTGAACAGGCATTCAATGCCGAACTCGCCGGACAACTTGCCCAGGCACGCTTGAATGCTACCCGGTCCAAAGAGCAGCTGACCAGGCTCATGGGGCTGTGGGGCACCGAAGTCGACTATTATGTGCCCGATGCCCTTCCTGCGCTGCCGCGTTCCGTCGGCCGTGTGACTGACATCGAAGCGAAAGCATTGCGAAATCGGGTTGATCTGCGCGTTGCCAAACTTGGCCTGGAAG
Organism: Phaeobacter sp. CAU 1743; assembly: GCF_039839315.1. Lineage (NCBI taxonomy): Bacteria > Pseudomonadati > Pseudomonadota > Alphaproteobacteria > Rhodobacterales > Roseobacteraceae > Phaeobacter > Phaeobacter sp. CAU 1743. Next base: position 21,077 of record NZ_JBDOQR010000044.1, read on the forward strand.
CACAGGCCAAGGCGTTTGGTCTGACTGATCAGACTCGCATTCTCAGCGATCTCGAATTCATCGCCGGTTTCGAGGCTGAGCGGGAAATCGAGGACGGAGAAACGGAGACCGTGACCACCCCTCAGGTGGAGGTGGAGTTCGCAATCCCGATCTACGACACCGGGAAGGCACGGATGCGAAAGGCGGAATTGTCGTACCTGCAAGCAGCCAACGTGCTGGCAGAGAGAGCCGTCAACGTCCGGTCCGAAGCGCGTGGTGCTGAAGCCTCCTATCACGCCGCGTATAAGATTGCCCGCCACTATCGCGACGTTCTGGTGCCGCTACGCACGACCGTCGAAGAAGAGGGGCTGCTGTCTTATAACGGCATGATCACCAACACTTTCGAGCTGCTGACAGATGTGCGCGAAAAACTTGGCGCATCGCTGGAAGCGGCAAACGCAAAACGCGAATTCTACATGGCACAGGCTGATCTGACCGCTGCGATCTATGGCGGTGGCGACGGCGGTGGTGCTGGTGGAGAAGGCGCGACACTTGCCGCCGGTGGCGGCGCAGGACACTGAAAGGAACTGACATGTTAAACAGACGTCAATTACTCGGAGCCGGCGCGGCAGGTGCAACGCTGGTCTCTTCCAAAGCCTGGGGTCAGACCCTGAATATGGGTTTGCCCGAAGCGGCGCTGATGGATAGTGCGGCAACGGCGATCACGCCGCGACCGTCCTCCGGTGTAGATTACACACCGGTGGTTACACTCAACGGCTGGACGCTGCCTTACCGGATGAACAACGGGGTCAAGGAATTCCACCTCGTTGCCGAGCCCGTCGAGCGTGAGATGGCCGATGGCATGGTCGCGCATCTATGGGGCTACAACGGTCAATCAACGGGTCCGACAATCGAGGCGGTCGAAGGTGACCGCGTGCGTATCTATGTGACCAACAAGTTGCCGGAAGCGACCTCGGTCCACTGGCACGGCTTGATCCTGCCTTCTGGTATGGACGGTGTCGTGGGTCTCAGCCATCCGGGCATCAAGCCTGGCAAGACATTTGTCTACGAGTTCGATCTCATCAAATCGGGCACCTTCATGTATCATCCGCACGCGGATGAAATGACCCAGATGGCGATGGGCATGATGGGAATGTTCGTGGTCCACCCGAAGGATCCCACGTTCATGCCGGTCGACCGCGATTTCCTGATCATGTTGAACGCCTTCGACATCGACCCCGGAACGTATGTGCCGCGCATCATGACGATGACGGACTTCAATCTCTGGACCTGGAACAGCCGGATCTTCCCCGACATCGACCCGCTGGTCGTAAATAGGGGCGATAAGGTGCGCGTGCGCGTCGGAAACCTGACGATGACGAACCATCCGATCCACATGCACGGCTACGACTTCAAGGTGACGTGCACGGACGGCGGCTGGGTGCCGGAAAGCGCGCAGTGGCCCGAGGTCAGCATCGACATCCCCGTCGGTACGATGCGCGCCTACGAATTCACGGCGGATCATTTGGGCGACTGGGCGATCCATTGTCACAAGTCGCACCACACGATGAATGCGATGGGTCATGACGTGCCTACGTTCATCGGCGTCAACAAGGGACCGCTCACGCAGAAGATCCGCCAGTTCCAGCCGGAATACATGCCGATGGGCACCGCCGGCATGGGCGACATGGGCAAGATGACCATGGAATTGCCAGACAACACCATTCCGATGATGAATGGCTGGGGTCCGCATGGTCCGCTGGAGATGGGTGGCATGTTCTCGGTCGTGAAGGTGCGCGAAGGTATCGGCGCGGACGATTATTCGGATCCCGGCTGGTACGAAAACCCTCCGGGCGAGCAAGCCTACGAATGGACAGGCGAGTTGCCTGAGTTTGCGACCAACAACAGTCCCAAAACCATCCTGACACCGAAAACCACCTCGAAGGGCTGAGGCGGCCCTTCGTTCCTTCAATCAACTGAAACTACAGGAAAAACAGATGAAAAACCTTCTACTGACGACAGCGATGGCCTTTGCCATGATCACTCCAGTCTATGCGGCAGGCACCCACGAGGGCGGTCATGGCCATGAAAAAGCCGAGGCGGGCCACGGCCACGCCGAGATGGCGGCAGGCATGCCGGGTAAGGCGGATGATGTAAGCCGTACAATCGATGTGACCATGCGCGAAACCGACGACGGCACGATGATCTTCGAACCCGCCAGCTTTGACTTCGAGCAGGGCGAGACCATCCGCTTCAACGTCACGAACATGGGCGAGATCGAGCATGAGTTCGTAATCGATGATGTCGCGGGCAACGCCAAGCACAAGGAAATGATGGCGGCCATGGACATGGAGCACGACGATCCCAATTCGGTGCGCCTGGACGAAGGCAAGTCGGGCGAGGTCATCTGGACGTTCTCCAACGCAGGTACTTTCGAATTCGCCTGCCTGATTCCCGGCCACTACGAATCCGGCATGCACGGGCCGATCACTGTCAGTGAAACGCAGGCCTCGGCCGAGACCGTGTTGGCACAGGCGGACGTCGAATACACCAAAGGCACGATCAAGAAGGTCGATGCGGAGGGCGGCAAGGTCACAATTAACCACGGCCCACTCGTAAATCTCGACATGCCCGCGATGACGATGGTGTTCCGCGCCGATGAAGCGATGCTCGCCAAGATGTCCGAAGGTCAGGAGATCGAGTTCGTCGCGGAACCGGTGAAAGGCAAATTGACGGTCACTCAACTGAAATAATGACTACCGGCGGGGCCAGGGCATGCGCTTTGGCCCCTTCAGATCGAGACCAAGCTTGAGCGACAAAAGGGGCCGCTGAAAGCTTTGCGCTGCGGAGTAGTTTATTATGAAGACCTTCACCCTGATTTTTTCGCTCGCCCTAGCGTTGGCGTTTTCAACCCTATCGTTGGAAGCCTCCAGCGGCAAAGGCCAGCAACCTCATGCGCGTGCATTCGAAGTGCCCGGCCATGATCCGATCGGGAAACCCGGTGATGGCTCCTCGATCGACAGGACGATTGAAATATCCGTCAGGGAGACCGCAAGCGGCTACATGCTTTTCGAGCCGGACGCGATCCAGATTGAAAGCGGCTCGGTTGTCCGGTTTTCAATCAGAAATACCGGCGCATTGAATCACGAGTTCTTTCTCGGTTCCTTTGACGAGGTCGCAAAACATCAGCAATGGATGCGCGAACATCCCGATATGCAGCATGACAGCGCCAACTCGGTTTCGATCCCAAGTGGACAAAATGCCGATTTGATCTGGGAGTTCTCCGATGTGACCAGCCTGGAGTTTGCATGCTTGATACCCGGCCACCGGGAGGCGGGCATGTGGGGCGTCATCATCGTCCACGATCACCTCGCGCCGAAATCCAAGGGTTAGACTTTTCCATGTCACTCTTGGACAGGTATCACCTGCTTGTACACGACGTAGCTGCCGCCTTTGGGTACGACTACAACGATGTCACGCCAGACTGGGTGCACCCGTTCATTCATCTCATACTGGTCTTGGCGCCTGCGCTGCTGATCACCGTTGGCTCATATCTTGCTATTCCCGGCATTCTGAAGCTTTGGAAGTACCGCAGCACGCCTGCGATCCACCCAGAGCCCATACGAGGGCTCGAAGGAAGTCTTTTCAGCACCGTCTTGCGCTATTCAAGAAGGCAGCAGGCGTTGATGATCGTGGTTAGCCTCATCGCGATGCCTATTCTCTATCTGACCCTGGAACTGCCAAAACAGATCGTGAACAACGCTCTGGATTCCGACCGTTTCCCGATCGTCGTTCTGGGACGAGACCTCGATCAGGTCGTTTTCCTCATACTTCTTTGCGGTCTCTATCTTCTGGCGATCATCCTGAATGGGTTAAACAAATATGGCCTAAACGTCTTCAAAGGGTATGTCGCGGAGCGTTTTCTGCGGCGCTTCCGCCTGCTGGTCTATCGGCAATGGCGCAGCGATCCAGACTCCGGAAACCAAAGCGAGATCGTCCCTATTCTCGCACAGGAAGTCGAGCCCATCGGTGGCTTCGCGGCAGATGTCCTTACGCTGCCAATCCTGCAAGGCGGTACGCTTCTGACGATCCTGTTTTTCATGTTCGTTCAGGACCCTGTCTTGGGTGCCGCCGCACTGACGGTACTGCCAATTCAGCTCGTGCTGCTGCCCAAGCTGCAACGGCGGGTCAACGCGCTTTCACGCACCAGGATCAAGGAGGTCCGACAGCTTGGCAGGCAGCTCAGCGATCAATTGCGCGAACGGCAGGTCAATCCGGCCGGGCTGCTGCCAGTAAGCGCAAGTTTTAGAGAGCTTGAGCACGTGCGCAGGAAGATTTTCCGTCTGAAGTTCTTCATCAAGGCCCTCAACAATTTTCTGACCGCGCTGACGCCATTCCTGTTCTACTCTCTGGGTGGATATTTCGTCATCGAAGGGCGGATCACACTCGGCGCGCTGGTGGCCGTCCTGGCAGCGCACAAGGACTTCTCGGCACCGCTGAAGGAACTTTTCCGCTACTATCAGACCTTGGAAGACACCCGAATCCGGTATCACGAAATCACGGCTTTTTTTGCCGGGTCAGGCCACTCGTCCGAAGTGGCCCAGGCAGATGACAGTACGCTGGAAAAGGTCAGCCAATTCGAGCAATCGCCGCTCAGAAAAACGACTTTGCCTTTCGAGGGGCATGGAGACCTCGCTTCACAATGAAGGAGTTTGATAGCATGAAATGGGCAGCAATATTTTTTGCTCTGATCGCCGTTTCTGCGGCAGGATGGTACATCCTGCAGCCGACCCACTCCCAGACGAGTACTCAGACGGACGAAAGAATGTAAGCGCTGTCGCCACCCCACGCCTGTTCAGCTTGACGGGGTGAAGTTCCAAGGTAGCAGCTCGTCGATCCTTCTGGCCGGGTGACCGGCGGCGATGGCTTCCAGGGTCGCCTTCAAATAGGCAAAGGGCTCGACGCCGTTGATCTTCGCGGTGGCTATCAGGGAGGCGATGCGAGCCCAGGTGCGGCCGCCCTCGTCGTGGCCGGCGAAGAGTGCGTTCTTTCTTGTCAGGGCGATCGGGCGGATCAGGTTTTCGACGGCGTTGGAGTCCATCTCGACGCGGCCGTCGTGGAGGAAGGTCTGCAGGCCGCCCCACTGGCGGTGGATGTAGGTCAGCTTCTCGCCGAGGCGCGACTTAGCCGAGATACGCAGACGCTGTGCCTGCAGCCAATCACCGAACTCGGCCACGGGGGGCGCGCTGCGGGCCTGACGGGCCGACAGACGTTGGCCCGGGCCCATGCCCCGGATCTCGGCCTCGATGCGGTAGAGCTCAGCGATACGGCGCAGGCCCTCGGCGGCGATTTCCGAGCCGTCGCGGTCGAAGACCTCCTTCAGCTTGCGCCGCGCATGCGCCCAGCAGTGGGCCACCGTGATCGGCGCGCCGCCCTTGCGGGACGGGCGCGTCAGCCGGTCATAACCGGTGTAGCCGTCGAGCTGCAGGATACCGTCGAAGCCCTGAAGGATCTGTTCCGCGTGGGCGCCGGCGCGGCTGGGCTGGTAGGTGAAGACGACACCGGGCGGGTCTTCTCCGCCCCATGGTCGATCATCGCGGGCCAGGGCCCAGAGGTAGCCGGTCTTGGTTCGGCCGCGTCCGGGGTCGAGGACCGGAGCCGTGGTCTCATCCATGAACAGCTTTCCGGAGGACTTGATGCGTTCCGCCAGCCGGTCGACCACGGGGCCGAGGTGGAAGGCGGCGGTGCCTGCCCAGTCCGCCAGGGTGCTGCGGTCGACTTGGATGCCGGAGCGCGCCAGGATCTGGCCTTGGCGGTAGAACGGCAGGTGGTCCGCGAACTTCGAGACCAACACATGAGCGATGGCGCCCTCGGTCGGCAGACCGCCCTCGATCAGCCGGGGCGCGGCCGGCGCCTGGGTGACCCCGTCCGAGCAAATGCGGCAGGCATACTTCGGCCGGATGTCGACCAGCACACGAAGCTGCGCAGGCACGATGTCCAGACGTTCGGTCCGATCCTCGCCGATCTGGTGCATGCGGCCGCAGCCGCAAGGACACTCAAGGCTCGCTGGTTCGATGACACGCTCGATGCGCGGCAGGTCCGCGGGCAGATGGCCGAGATTGCGCTGTCGTGTCGCGCGCGGGGGCTGGGTAGAGGGGGCGGCCTGCTCCCTGCGGGTCTCGACCTCGGCGACGGCGGTTTCCAGGTCTTCGAAGGCAAGCTGCCGGTCGTCATCACTCAGCTTCTCGGACCGTTTGCCATGCACGACATGGTTCAACTCGGCCACGAGATGCTCGAGCCGCCGGTTGGCTTCCTTCAGGGCGCCGTTTTCCTGCAGAACCGCCAGAACGGCGGCGCGCTGGCTCTCGGGGATCGCGGACAGGTCGATGGGCGGGGCGTCGGGCATGGCTGGATTATACCGGGCCCGGGGCGCCGATGCCCGGTTATTCAATAGGCCGAGTCACTCTGCCACAGCCGGTCGGCGCACCTCCAGAGATCGAACCCGGCGCCAATCCAAAC
>NZ_JBDOQR010000044.1:27584-40125 GCF_039839315.1 Phaeobacter sp. CAU 1743
TGGAAGTGAACCGGGCGCTAGGCGCTGCCCCGTTACTGGAACTTGGCCCGCGTCAAGCTCCGGGACAAACGGGCAAACAGGGCCTCGAACTGCGCCCGGTTCAAGGTCATTGCCCCGTCGCGGATCGCGGGCCAAGTGAAGGTGTTTTCTTCCAGCCGTTTGTAGACCATCACGAGTCCGCTACCGTCCCAGAACAGGATCTTCAACCGGTCGGCGCGCTTCGACCGGAACACGAAGACCGTGCCCGTGAACGGATCCTCGGCAAGCGTCGACTGGACCAGCGCCGCGAGACCGTCATGCCCCTTCCGGAAGTCGACCGGCTTCGTCGCCACCAGGATCCGCACGCCCTGCGAGGGCATCAGCATGGATGCACCTCCAGCGCGTGGGCAATCTCGGCAATCCGGGCCGCAGATGCATCATGGGCGAGTTCGATCACGACAGCGCCTCGAGTGATCCTGATCGGGGCAGCCTGCGATGCGACCTCCGGGCCCGCTTCCCCCTCGGCAACCTCGCAGACAACGAGAGGCGCAAAGACAGGGTCCTCGACTTCTGCCGCAGGCAGCACGAGCTTGCCCTGTTTGGCTTCACGTCGCCATGCCGAGAGTTGATTGGGCAGAATGCCAAACCGCTCCGCCACGGCATTCACCGTCGCACCAGCCTCCAAGGTCATCGCGACGGCCAAGGCCTTGGCCTCATCCGGCCACCGGCGATGTCCCGACGCGTAAATCTCGACGCCCAGAGATTTGAGAAACGAATTTGTAGCGCACATTGCGAAACGCACTCCCCATCATGAGATGGAGATCACATCGCAGCCGAAGCCATTAGCAGCAATGTGGGGTTGAGACGGCGCTTACATAACTGTCATCAACGGGGAGAGAAACGAATGAAACCTAAATTTATCGCAACGCTAGCACTGGCATAGTCCGGAACAGGTGTTCTCGCCGATGGACATGCAACCGGCGACGCATCAGCCGGAGACAAGGTATTTAACAAGTGCAAGGCCTGCCACTCAATCGTCAGGACGGATGGTGACGTTATCCGAAAGGGTGGCGCGGTTGGGCCAAATCTTTATGGTGTGTACAACCGAACAGCAGGGACCGAAGAAATGTTTGGGAATAAATTTCGGGACTCTATTCGTGAAGCGGGCGAGAATGGCTTGGTCTGGAACGAGAGCGATTTCGTAGCCTATATTGCAGATCCGAAGAAGTTCCTCGCGACTTTTCTGAACGACAGCAAGGCGAAATCTGGCATGTCATTCAAATTGAAGAAAGAAACGGATGCCAAGGCAGTCTGGGCTTATCTCGTTTCGGTTGGACCGGAGGTTGAGGCCGATTAGATTTTTATTCGTTTGCACGGCTCTTTTTATGCTCGGTGCGCCCTTTGTAGCGGCTGAAGATGCCCCTCTGTTTCCAGTCAGACCACTGATTGCACCGGTTGGGGATCACGCACGTGAACCCTCGCTTTCAACACTGCCCGATGGTCGGATCGTGATGAGTTGGACCGAAGGTAACAACGCCGTTCGGATGGCCCTGTTCGATGGCACCTCTTGGACGGAGGCGCGTACAATTCATCAATCTGAGACACTGTTTGTGAACTGGGCCGACTTTCCGTCAGTCGTTGGGCTTAGCGATGGGACGCTTGCAGCGCATTGGTTGGAATTGAATGGGCCGGGCAGCTATCAATACGACGTAAAGATCGCTTTCTCCTTCGATGAGGGTCTGAACTGGACAACGCCAATCATACCCCACGATGACCGATCAAAGCGTGAACATGGTTTCGTGTCGCTAATCCCTGATGATAGCGCTGGTTTGACAGCTCTTTGGCTAGATGGTCGTGCATACGATAATCAAGCCGCAGACGACAGCTATGAGAATGCCATGCAGGTCCGCGCACGTCGCATTGCGCCGGACGGTTCAATGGGACCGGAAAGCCTGCTCGACCCACGCGCTTGTACGTGCTGTCAAACATCGGCCGTCCGCAACGAAGCAGGTAACATCATAGCGGTTTACAGGGACCGAACAGCCGAAGAAATCCGCGATATTTCGGTTGTCAGGTTGGTCGAAGAAGAATGGACCGACCCCGAAACAATTTACGGCGACGGCTGGGAAATCGCAGGATGCCCTGTCAACGGACCTGCCATCGATGCGTTGGGAACGTACGCGGTAGTCGTGTGGTTCACCGGTGCCAATGGCGAGGCAAAGGCTCGAATTGCGTTTTCCAGGGATGGGGGCGCATCCTTTGAAGACCCGTTGCAACTCGATCTCGGCACACCCGCAGGTCGCGTAGATGTCTTGCAGATGGGTGACGGCAAAGCACTTGCTCTTTGGTTGGAGTATGCGAATGGCGATGAAGCAATAGTCGTGTGTCAGGTGTCGCCGGAGAGCGGGTGTACTTCGCCACAAGCACTCCACATCAATCGTGGGCGAGAGTCGGTAGGATTTCCAAGGATTACGCGATCAGCAGCTGGCGTTGTCGTTGCGTGGACAGGGTCTGCACAGGGCAACTTGGCGGGGACAACCGTGGTTGGTGTCGAAGTAGCGATACCGTCTCCCGCAAGGTAATCTTCAGGACCAAAGCGACAAGTCGGTTCAAGGCTGTTCCATGGCGGTGAAAGTCAATATTCCATCCTACTCTTAGGACCCCGCAAACGGATAATTCTAGCCTTGGAGGTTTATCGCTGCGCGAGAATCTCGTAGCCAAACAATCTGGTCACTAGAGCTTCGAAATCGTGAAATCTTTAGATCAAGAGCGCAACAATTGGACCGTCGAGGAATCGCTTCAAGATCGTCGGTAAACCATGGATAAAGATCCCGTCATTATTTACGGGACTGGTGTGATTGTTGTAGGTGCTTCAAGTTGTTGTGCGCCTTACTGTTTTTGAAAATATGCTGCGAAGAGACAGCGAAGGTGGAGTTTGGACTTTGTGACATTTAGCCAGATTGAATGACCGCATTGGCAACATGAGCCGCAACGCAGCGACAAACCTGCCGCATGCGCGAAGCCGTGCTGCGTCAGCGAAATATGAAAAACGAATGACGGCATTGTCCCGCGATGTGCACCTTTACCAAGCATAAGCGAAGGTCGGCATTAGCCGGAGAAGAAATAACATAAACTTCATTATGCGTGACTGACGATGACGCTGTTTCGTGTCATGGTGTATTGACGGTCACCGCTACTCGCCCTAGTAGCATTTGCAACACCAAGTACCCGGAACTGCATGCACATTGGTCCTCTGTCTCTAAGCACCGATTTTCGATTTTTCTGCTCCCTCATCTTCGAATGTAACATATATCGCGTGGCGATATTTCGTGCACCGTGTCCGTTTCGCGGGCATGAACTTGCGGGACCGTGTAGCATTGAACATCCAGGACTTGAGACGCGCCCGCGGCCTCAGCCAGGAAGCGCTTGCTCATCAGGCCAACGTAAGCCGCGGTCACATGGGCAGGCTCGAGAACTCGAAGTTCGCAGCCTCCCTCGATCTTCTCGAACGCATCGCCCGGGCGCTAAACGTCGATCCCGAAGAGCTTTTCGCGAAGCGCTAATCCGCTTCCCGAGGCTTTGATCCCGCCCCGATTACGAAAGACAGAACGGCAAGAACGGTACGAGTGGCGCGGTTACATGGCGAAGAGAAAGACAGGCTGGCCTTTCCAGGAAGGGTTTCTGAACGACGGTGCGCAGGAGATTCACCTGTTCACCGATTACCGTTGGAATGATGGCTCGGTGAGCCGCCGCTGGCATGTCGATCCTGATGGCTATGATACCTGCCTTGCCGAGCTTCGCCCCATTTCGCTGAAGGCATCGGGCGATCCGAATCAGTAGGAGAACCACTCCGAGTGGCCCATGTTGTCCTCGTAGTCGCCGTATTCGACCATGATGCTGCGGGAATAGAAGTGCCATAGGCCTCCGCTGGTCGGGTAGGCGATTTCCTGCCCGCTTTCGGAGACGAATGTCGCGGGCCAGGGCGTGTGGGAACCGTAGACCCGCTGGATGTAGCGGCAGGTCCGGTTTTCGCGATCGCAGGAGCGGATCGACCAGTCCCACTGGCGCGGTTCGTCGCGCGGCTCGTAGGAGCGCCCGGTGAACCAGATCACATGAGTGCGGTTCAGCCATTCATACTCCGGCAAGTTTGTATCGAGCTCGCCCTCTCCGCCGGGCCCACCCAGCTCGACCGGCACATGGGCAAAGGTGCAGACCCCGAAAGGCGGCAGGCTCGGCCAGGGTGTGATCCGACGAATCATCGTGCGATAGGCCCGCGCGCAGACGGCACTCGGTGGGAAACCACCCGCCATGCAGAGCATGATGGCGCAGTCGATATCATAGGCCTGCGCCTTCACCGGCACCCCAAGAGCACCAAACACCCCGATTATCGCCGCCATCGCCTGCCGTTTCATGTCACTCTCCCGCAAAAGTTGCGGCAACTATCGTGCAATTTGTATTTTTCTGCAATATGTCGTATTGACTCTATATGTCTTTATGGCCTTAGTGTCGTGCAGTAGAAGGGCTCTCGTGGGGAGAGTCCGAACATGCCGATAGCGCGCAACCAGATCCTGATCACCATCGATGGTGTGAAAGACCTTCAAGAAGAAGGCATCGCGTTCCGCTGCCGGTATGAACTCGTGGGGTTCACGGACGATGGCAAGCCGCGCTACCAGTGCATCTACCTGCGCGCGGGCGAGCCGGAAGCCATTCTGGTCTCGACCCGGATCACCCCACACGGACCTGAGCCGCGGTATTTCAACATATGGCCGGGGCTCTTCAAACATCATCTCGAGTTCGGTGACGGGCGCGATCTGCGCTTTGGTCCTGACTACAGCATCACCCTCGAGGAGCGCGGCTGACGTCATCGCCTTCGGTCGCGACGGCACGGCCCGGACCTCGGGCTGGACTTTCCACGGCGCGAGGCCTGCCTGGGCGGGGCTGGATGATAGCGCTGAGGCCGAAGTGGTTCTGGCCTCGCTGGTCGCCACGCCGCCGTCCGGACGCGACGACATCCTCTCCCTGATCCGGACGACTGCTGATCGCCACCAGGGGAACCGTGCCCTGCGCCAGGTTGGTCTGGGTGCCGACGACTGGCAGTTCCTGTTCCGAGCACTGGTCGAGGCCGAAAGCAGCTACAACCCAACTGCCGTCAGCCCCAAGGGCGCCTATGGTCTCGGCCAGCTGATGCCAGACACGGCCCGCGGCCTCGGAGTCGATCCGCGCGATCCCTCCCAGAACCTCGATGGCGCGGCGCGCTATCTGCTCGCGCAGCTCGCCACGTTCAAGGACATCGACCTGGCGCTCGCAGCCTATAATGCCGGGCCGCACCGCGTGATCGAGTATTCAGGCGTCCCGCCTTTCACCGAGACCCGCGACTATATCGCGCGCATCCATCGGATCCGGTCCCGGCTGGCAGGTAAGCCTGTTTCCGCTCCGGACATCCGCGTCGCAGACGGTGTTCCAGCCCGCGCGCCCGTCCTCATCGATCTTCAGTAAAACAAGGAAACTTCGCATGCTCCGACATCGCCTCAGCCGCCTCTTGCCTGTCGCCACAACCCTGGCGGCTTTCGCAACGCCCGCCTTCGCGCAGGACTTGTCGCCGATCCAGACCATGCTGGAAACCGTAGAGGCCGCCCTGACCGGCCCGATCGGGATCGCGGTTGCCACGCTCGCTGTGATCGGCACCGGCTTCATGTGCATGATGGGGCGGCTGAACTGGGGCTGGTTTGCCTCGGTTATTATCGGGATCGTGCTGATCTTCTCGGCCGGTACCATCGTCGACGGCTTCTCCTGAGATCCGAGTAGAGCAGTGGCAGAACGATCCCCCCTTTTTCTGGGCCTCGCCCGTCCGCCCAAGTATCTGGGTCTCCCTGTCGGATACCTTGTGGTGCTGGCGACCGGGGTCGTTCTGCCGTTTATCTGGACGAAGTCGATGGTCTTCTTCCTGATTGGTCTCGTCGCCTAGGGGAACGGCCGAGGGAGGCGCTGCAGGGCGGGCGATGTCTTCTCTGTCCTCTTGCCCCGATCCGAATCCCGACCAGTCAGAGCTTTGCTGTCCCTGCCTCACGTGCCACGACGGCTGGTTTCCGTGGCAACCCGATGTGTGTTGTCTTGAAGCGCAGCATGGAGAACGTCGAAGCTTCGACAACCTGTTCGGATCACCGGGATTTCGAACTGACCCTCTACGGCAACCCGATAGCTTGGGTTTGCACAGCACGACCATCACCGGCCTTCTGCCAGCTTCGGTCAATGCAATCCGGCGGTCGTCGGACATCGTTTGCGACCCATGATCGCGGCGCGGAGCTGCGTGTCCGGCAAAGCGAGGACCAACAGCGGCCGAGACGCGAGGTACGTGATCACTGATGTCACACGCCCGCCCCAGCGACCGTTACCGAATGGCCGAGATGAAGCGTTACCACGACCGTGCGACGGCTGGTCGGGCTGGCTCCGGAGGAGACGGCGCGGCCAGCGGCACGTCGCAGGGAGAGGCGGCGTTTCAGCTCGGGGAGGGCGGCTGCGCGCAGCCGACCGAGTAGGGCGCGGTCCTGACCAAAGGGCAGGAGGGGCCAATAACACTAAAACCTAAGATTTGCGCATCACAAAACCCTAAAGATCGTTCGACACATACACCTAAATCATGTACGACGCTAAAACCTAAATCTCGAACGGAGCCGAATAATTATGCCGAGTGCCGCAGAGAAGCTTGCAAGCTCCTTGGAAGAGCTCGAGACACTACAGTCTGGTGGTTCGATTGCCATTCGCTCCAAAGACATGTCACGCACTCACCGCGAACGGCTGCTGAAGGCAGGCTTCCTGAAGGAAGTCATGAAGGGCTGGTACATCCCATCACGCCCCGATGAAAACGCCGGTGAGAGCACAGCATGGTACACATCGTTTTGGGGATTCTGCGCACAATACCTGTCAGATCGGTTTGGCACTGACTGGTCTCTGTCTCCTGAACAGTCCCTCATCATACATGCTGGAAACACGACAGTTCCTGCTCAGCTATTGGTAAGAGCGGTCAAGGGCGGAAACTCTAAGACCGATCTGCCCCACAACACGTCGCTTTTTGAGACGCGCGCAACGATCGCGTCAGATGAGGCGCTCGAAATCGTCGACAATTTACGCCTATTCTCCGTCGAGGATGCCCTAATCCTCGTTCCCGAGGTCTTCTTCCAAAACCATCCGACAGAAGCGCGCACTGTGCTTGCTATGATGCCGGATGCCTCACGGCTGCTTGGCAAGCTGTTGGACGGGGGGCACACGCGAGCGGCCGGCAGGCTTGCTGGTGCTTTTAGAAGCATCGGGTCCGAAAAGGTCGCAGACGAAATCCTTGCGGCGATGAAAGCCGCTTCGCATGACGTTCGCGAGATCAACCCCTTTGAGCAGTCGATTCTTGTGCCAAACGCCGGGCGGATCACCTCGCCCCACGTGCATCGCATCCGCTTGAAGTGGGAGAGCATGCGCGACGATGTTATTGATCTCTTTCCAAAGGCCCAACCCATCACCAATGACATCGACGCCTATCTCAAGCAGATCGACGAAATCTATGTCACGGATGCGTATCATTCGCTCTCCATTGAGGGCTATCGTGTCTCGCCGGAACTGATTGACAAAGTGCGTTCGGGGACCTGGAACCCAGAAACAGATGAGCAAGACCGAGCGCTGAAAGACGCCCTTGCAGCGCGTGGATATTGGGAAGCATTTCAGAGAGTGAAGGAAAGCATTCGGGCAGTTCTGGAAGGTGCTGACGCGGGTGAGGTTGTTGAGCGCGATCTGAGTGATTGGTATCGCAACCTATTCGCACCGTCTGTCACAGCGGGCATCCTGAAGGCCTCTCAACTTGCAGGCTACCGATCGTCCCCTGTGTACATTCGGCAATCCCAGCATGTCCCAATGAGTCCTGAGGCAGTTCGAGACTGCATGCCGGTCTTCTTCGACCTACTCAAGGCGGAAGATGACCCGACTGTTCGGATCGTCCTTGGACATTTCATCTTCGTATTTATCCATCCGTTCCTGGACGGGAACGGTCGAATAGCGCGCTTTCTGATGAACGTCATGATGGCCGCTGCCGGGCAACCATGGACAGTCATCAAGCTCGAACAGCGCGCGGCTTACATGGCCGCTTTAGAGACAGCGAGCGTGAGGGAAGATATTCGACCGTTTGCAGCTTTTCTGGCCGAGACAAGGGCAGCGCAATGACAAATAAATATGTTCTGGTCATGGGAAGCGCCAATGACGCCGAACGCCAGCCATTCAAGTTCTACATTTGAGCGAGTCCGACGATGAGAAACACTCATTCTGCAGCTACCGTTAAGACGCCAAGCCTGATCGACATCGCTGAGTTGCGCGTCTAGCTCATGCCAGTAACCCTAACCCCAATACGGCAGAAAGATTGTTGGTCGGGCTCCACTTGGACGATTGAGGACGAGGACCAGCTTGCTGAGCTCCTGGCCCGCGTCGCAATAGGTCAGTCGCGAACAGTGGAGCGCATATTGCGCGCCACAGGCGATTTGCCCGCGCGCTATCCCAAAGGCGGTTTCGAAGGTGCGCGAAAGCTTTTGACCGTCGGCACTGGCGACAAGACCTACCATCGGGATGGTTGGGTTTTTCAGGTCATTGCGTGGATCGCCGCTCACCGTTTCGACGATGAGGCTCTCATACGGGCTCCACAGATGATTAAAGCGGACAAAGGGTTGGATGGCCTCATTATTGAGTTCGACAGCGACGGCATTGCCCATGTTGTCATCTGCGAAGAGAAGGCGACCAAGAACCCTCGGAACCAAGTTAAATCAAAGGTCTGGCCGGAGTTTGAGCAGTTTGAAACAGGCGGACGAGACAACGAACTCATTGCGTCGGTAACTTCGCTACTTGAGGTATCCAGAGACCCAGACCCCGACGGGACTGTTGCCGATATTCTATGGAATGAAAAACGGGCATACCGCGTGGCGGTGACCGTTGGTGGCAAATATGCATCGGCAAAGGGACGCAAGGGCTTGTTCAAAGGGTATGAGAAGTCTGTACTGGGTGACGTAGCACGCCGGCGCGCCGAAACCTTAGTTTTGGAAGACGTTCGCGACTGGATAGATTGTGTAGCGGAGAAAGCGCTCGTCAAGATCGACAGTGCCGAGGCGGCAGCCAATGTATGATCCCGCAACGTCCGAACTCATCAGGTCCACCCCAGACTTGCCCGACCTGGACCGCGAAGGTTTGCCTGACCGACTTGCACGTGCTTTCGCCGAGATCGTATCGGCAAGGGTACTGCTTCGCGAGAGTGAAAATGGGGAAGAGCTTCTCGAGGACACAATTCGATTTGCACGCCGGTTGGCGCAGACCAATGAAGCATTGGTAGCCATTAATCCCGATAGAGAAAACCGGGCAGCGGCAGGCTTTGTTGCCGCAACGGCTTATCAGTTGGTTCATCAAGCGATCGCTCTACGGGACTCGGACCAGCCAGTTTCATTTGTATCGCCGAATACGATCAGTCCGGATGTTTCGGCAATGCTCCTGTTCTTGGTAGCCGGGGCATCGGCTGATGCTGCTGAGGTGGCAGACTCTATCCGCATCCCGAGCGGCGATTGGCTGCAGTCGGAACTGATTCTTCACTTGATCATGCTCGCAAAAGGACAAGTTGGTCGTATTCGGAATCGAAAGCGACCGCCCCAAGACCGACTCGTCTCGGGTACCGGTGGCGAGCGAGCCAATGCAGCGCTCTACTATCGACTCTTGCGAGGTGTGCGAGCCTTGGCCTTCGTGCTGCAAGGGCGTCGAGTGAGGGGGATGGTCGATCCAATTGCAGTCTTCTCTGAAGTAAAGTCGCTCGCCGCCGGCGCATCAGATCTGGAGGATACATTCCCCGAAGGTGCAATCGCTGTCTTTCCCGGACCGTTCCATTTGGCCAGTCTCTTGATCGCTGCAGGCTCCGCCCTGATGGAAAGCGCCGTCGTTAACCTACCGCCTCCGGATGGCGTACCTGAGGATCGTTGGACCGAGGCCATGAAAACGGTTGCCGAGACGCGCCCGTATCTGTGGCGTAATCACAAGGACGCCGTCGCCCAAGGGTACCTCAAGATTGGCACATCTGCTGCGATAGGGTTCCCCACTGGAGCCGGGAAGTCGACGACCGCACAACTCAAAATTCATGCAACTTTGTTATCCGGGCGCAAGGCGGTATTCCTAGCTCCTACGCACGCTCTCGTTGATCAGACAGCACGGGACCTGCGCGGTGCATTTCCGCGGGCAACCGTTCGCGGTGAACGTATGGACGAATTCGGGTTTTCTGGGGATAGCGACGAGTTGCCGGACGTCATGGTGATGACTCCAGAAGCCTGTCTCCTTACCAGTCATATGGAACCAGAGCGGTTTGATGACGTCGGTCTTTTGATCTTCGATGAATGTCATCTGATGCATCCGAGCACTGACGGAGACCGGAGAGCAATCGACGCGATGCTATGCATCTTGGGGTTTACCCGCGTTGTACCGGACGCCGATATCGTCCTGATGTCGGCTATGATGAAGAACACATATGAACTGAGCGGTTGGCTGGCGGAGCTGACAGGTAGAAACTCTCTTGCTCTCGACAATGCATGGAAACCAACCCGGCAACTAAGGGGATGCGTCGTTTACGATGAAAAGAGACTTGCTGACCTGCGAAAACTCTTGCGGAATGCTCGCGCAAAAAGCTCCACTGCGGGGGTTCCTGCTGCGGTAAAGCGCAAGCTGACGGCAAAACCAAACGCGTTCTTCAGCGTGAAGCAGACATGGGCGTCACAGGTTCGCCGCGACTATGCTCTTGTACCACTCTTGAACGAAACACTTCAGCTTTCGACAAACAAGTTCTGGAAAGTGACGCCCAACTCCGGTGTCGTTGCATCTTCAGTCGCTGCTGCAGCCGCTGGAGCAGGGCTACGAACTCTCGTCTTTTCTCAATCCATACCGAATGCCTTTTCTATATCAGAAAAGGCCGGGGCAGCGCTTGATGAATGTAGTGTCGAACTGACTGAAACTGAGCAGCGTCTGTATGAGATTTCCGTCGATGAAATGGGTGGTGCTGATCAGCTGTACTTGACTCTTGTGGGCGGAAAATTGGCATCCCAGGCTGCGACGCACCATGGACAATTGCTTCCTGAGGAACGCCAGCTAGTGGAGGCGCTGTATAAGCGAAAGGGGGCGTTGGCCGTGCTCGCAGCGACCCCGACGCTCGGTCAAGGTATGAACTTGCCTGCCGATTTGGTCATCATAGCAGAAGACAGCCAATTCGACGCCTCTTCCGGTCGAAAAGACCTCCTGGGCCCAGAGGACCTGCTAAACGCAGCCGGTCGTGCCGGCCGGGCAGGCGAAAGCGCAACCGGTATCGTTCTAGTCATCCCCGGACAGGTCGTCGGCCTGGACGATGCTGAGAACAAGATCGGGTCAAGATGGAGTAGGCTGCGAGACATATTTGGCCAAACCGATCAGTGTTTGGTGCTGGACGATCCATTTACGGCCCTAATGGACCGTATCCACAATAGCGCAACTGAAATCGGTGACTTGGAGCGTTACGTCGTCGCGCGCTTGGCAGAAACTGATCATGGCGACGATGGAAAAGTTGACATACGACTTGGCCTCGCGAGGAGCTTCGCGGCTTATCGTAAACGTCAAGATGCGGACGAAGACTGGGTTGAAAGCAGAACTGCCGCAGCACTTTCACTTCTGAAGAGCGATGATGGAGACCTAGCCGTTGAGAAATTGTCTTTGCGCAACACCGCATCCATGTTGGGGCTGCCGGAGGATATTCTGGACGACATGTCAAAGGCTCTCAGCAAGCACGGTTTTAGAAACTTCAAAACCGTCGAAAGCTTGTGCGATTGGGTGTTCGAGTGGCTGATGGTTAAACCGGAGTACCTGGTTCGCTTGGTCAAGTTGGAGACCCTGGAGTATCTCTTCGGAACGGAAATCAAGAAGCTAAAGGATGATCAATCGCGTGCATCCTACTCACTTCCGAAGCTTCGCGCGGCCTTGAAGGACTGGATGAACGGTGCGCCGCTCAAGAAAATTCAAAAGCGGCTTTCTGACAAAACACGCGACAAGAAGCGCTCTACGAGTGCTCGAAAGTTCGTGATTAGACTTGTTCCTGATCTCGCCCATCTCATGGGGGCGCCGCTTCAAATCCTTCAGGGTCATGTCAACGTGCATTCGGCGGAAAAGACAGAACCGTGTACAGCGATGGTGTTTGCCAATCGTTGCGTAAGGCGGGGATTTTCAAATGCTGAGATGGCCGCGTTTGGGTCACTTATGTGGTCAGCCAAATGGTCGCGGCATGAAGTCCATCGACATTTCGCAGAAATCGTACCCTATCTCAAACCGGCTGCGGTTAGTGAATCTCAAGAGGCATTGGAAGCACGCGTGGAGTCCGCTTCTGATAGCGAACTAAACAATAGAGATCTGGACGACCTCATCTAGGGTCTGTGGACATTCATCGTGAGGCGATGATGGCAGCCGCGAGATGCCAATTGGCGGCGTAGCTGGACGTTGTCTTTTCGTAGCGGGTCGCTATGGCTCTGAATTCCTTGATCTTTGCGAA
>NZ_JBDOQR010000045.1:0-39701 GCF_039839315.1 Phaeobacter sp. CAU 1743
CTGGAAGTATAGGTATTCTTGGTCATGGCGTGATCTCCCTGGCGGTTGCTGCCGCCGGTTGGGTGGGTGGATGTTCACCCGGAGATTACGCCGCCTTCAAATTTCCACCAACTCCGAGACACGACCGGTAATCTTCGCTTTTGGGGTCTTCTGATGGCAGCCCGAATTCACTTGTCAGGCATAGGTCAAGAGCTGGATTTCGTGGCTCCTTACCCTGGGCACAAAACGACTTCCGCGAAATCAGAGTTGATGGGGGCTGTCGCCGTTGTCGCAGGATCGTTGCGAGCACGGTACGTTTTTGATTTGATTCACCGCCACACCGACGCCCCAAAGTCCCAGCAACTTAGGTTGGATGGGAAGATACCGTCAGTTGGCAATCAACTTAACACAATTCACTTGAATCGGGCTGCGACCAAACCCGGGCCCAAGCAGCAGAGGTATAAGAATCCGCCAAACTTGAAAGGTAGGACAGTCTTAGTCGTAGATGACATTTGCACCCAAGGACACTCATTGGAGGCCGCTCGTAGCTTCTTTGAAGCGGCCGGGGCGAAGGTTATTTTGCTTTCGTGGCTGAAGACTCCGGGGGGAAACCACTACCACGCTGTGACCTGTCTTGATCCCAGTATCAAGAAGCCTTTCGGCGTGTTTAAGTTTGGAAAATCGAAGACCAAGCTGTACTCAAATTCTGGGCACGTGTTTAACCACAAAGCTCCTGAGGAAATTGCTGAAGCCTACACCAAATACTCGAAGTGGGATTGGCCAGCAGGTATCTGAGCAGCCTTCAATTGTCACGTCGGGGAACGACGCAGAAATTGCACCTCTTGCTTTGTGAAACTAGCCCGAGTTCGTGATGTTGGTGGGCGCACGCCGTTGGGCGACGCGTTTCCAATAGCAGGTTTCGACCGCAAAGCGTCTATTTCCGCCCGAACTACAGGTGCAATGGCCGAGCAAACCAGCGGATCACCTCCGCTGTGGCCCGCCAACGGGCCTTGAGACTTTTTTCTCGAGACGGCGAAAGCAACTCTCGCCGTCTCGAGAAAAAACCAAAAATAGGGAAATTTACCCATTTTTGATTGACTTGGGTAAACTTCCCGATTAGCAATCATTCCATCAACCTGATGGAGGATTGAATGAACGACATCACCACAACCGCTCGGCAGATCGCTGGATCGCCCGAGGCTCACCTCGACGAAATCCACCTGTTCACATCGGCATGGGCCGCAATGAAGGCTGCACGGGGCCAGGGCTTCAACCCGGCCCGTCTCCGTGCAGCTCATCTGATCGACCGGCCCGCCCCCACGCCCGAACCGACTGACCAGATCCTTGATCGCGTCGCGCAGAAGGCGCGCCAGATCATCGACGCGAAAGGCTACCAGCCCCAGCGCCGCCATGCGGCCTGACCGCCCAGACCGCATCGCCCTGCCCGATATCGCCGCAGACACGGCGCTGCACGGCAGGACACACCCACGGGCACCGCCCGCCCCCAGATAGCCGGATAGCGGCGCGTGATTTCGGAGGATTGCACGCGCCGTTTTTCTCGAGGTTTCGCGCCCTTGCGCAGGGGCGCGGATCAGCGCGGGCGGTGCAATCCTCCATCCCTACACTGCCCGCGCACAAATTTCAGATCGGAGGTAATCATGGCAAATGACGCGAAAACACTGGCCGAAGCCCTCGCCCGGCGCACCGCAGCAGAGCGGCGCGAAACGATGGCAAACGCTGTGATCGAGGGGAACGGCAGTTATCCGATCGTCGCCCCCCTTCGGTCACTGGTCGAGATCCAGTTGCACGGCATCACTGCGACCGGCTGGGGTGAAGATCAGGCTATCGAGAACTGGATCAAGGCCGCTGATCCGCAGCCTGCCGGTGTAGAGGCTTAACGATGGCGCTCCCCAGCCGTCAGGCGCTCTATTCGGTCGCGCAGGACATGCAGAGCCGCGATGTGTTCGAGCAAGCGAACCTGTTGCAGCAGCTCGGCGGCCGGGTTTTCCCTGCCAGCACCCATGCGAGCGACCGTTTCGATTATGACGCGATGCAATGGCATGTCTCGCTGCTGGGGATCATCGGGCGCGGCCCGGATCTGGCGGACGCCTTGGCCGACTGGCTCAAGACTGCCGGGCTCTATCACCGGACAGACGACACCCGGCGCGCGACCGATGGGCGCCCTGACTGCCCCTACAACGGCCAAGCGCCGTTGCCTGAAACACTCCCCGATGCTGAGGCCCGAAACCTGCCAAAGCACCGACTGGCCGGGGGCGCTGCTCCCGGCCCCTTTTGAACACCCGCGGGCAGGCCCCGCATCCCCTGGGCGCGGCAAAGCCCACCACTCACGAAAACCCGCCGCGCCCCAGGGGATGAATTTACAAAGGTGACACCCATGGCAAAGATCCTGATCGGCTGTGAAACCAGCGGCATCGCGCGGCGCGCCTTTGAGGCCCGCGGGCATGACGTGTGGTCCTGCGATATCGAGGCGGCAGAGGATGGCTCAAACCGCCATATCCGCTGCGACATTCGCGATGGCATCCTTGATGAGGGTTGGGACCTTTTGGCAGTCATGCACCCGCCCTGTACGCGCCTGTGTCGATCTGGGCGCCGCTGGATGAGCGGCCCGGGAAAATGGACCCTGCCGCGCCAACTCCCAAAGGGGCGCACCTGGGCCGAAATGCGGGCGGAGTTTGAGGAAGGCGTCAGCGTCTTTGCTGCGTGCTGGAATGCTCCGATTGAACGGGTCGCAATTGAAAACCCGGTGATGAATGACCTTGCCAAGGACCGGATGCCGACCGATCTGCCCGCACCCCATATCGTACAGCCTTTCTGGTTCGGCGAACCGGCATACAAGGCGACAGGCTGGTATCTGCGCGGTCTGGACCCACTGGCGCCGACCGATCTCCTTCAAGAGCCCGAACGGGGCTCAGACGAATGGAAGAAATGGAACCGGATTCACCGAATGCCGCCCAGCGCGGAGGGCGCGCGTCTGCGTAGTCGCTCTTTCCCCGGAATGATGAACGCCGCCGCCCATCAATGGGGCGATCAGGCGACCCACCAGTGCGCAGCAGTAGCCGCTTAACGACCACCCTCGGCCTAGCCGAGTAGTCCAAGAACCGCCACCGTTTGAGGTATCAGCAATGGGACGTATCGCACCGATAGCAGTTGCCGAACGCACTGCGGCTAAGATGATGGACATGGCGCCTTCGGATTTTCGCCGGTTGGTGCAATCCGGGTCACTGCCATCACCAGTGGAGATCTCAGGCATTCAGCGCTGGCGGGTGTCCGACCTTGAGGCGGTGCTGAGTGGCGCGGCGATGCACGAGGATGAGTTTACATGGTGAAGAAAAACGAAAAACCATTCCTCGCCAGGATACGCCGTGGCGACAAAGACTATTGGTATTTTCGCCGCGGCTCCACGCGCATCAGGCTACCCGATAACCCGGACAGTCCCGAATTTGATCGGGCCTATTGGGATATACGGTCAGGAAAATCTAAGCCAACGACGAAAACGACGTTCGAGGCCCTGATCGTCAGCTACTACCAAACGCCACGTTTCATGAAGCTGAAAGACAGTACCAAGGCAGAATACCGGCGAACGCTCGAGCTGATCAGGGAAAAGAACGGCGCCAAGGACTTCACAAAACTGCGGCGCAAGGATGTGATCGCAGCCCGCGACCAGTATGCAGCCCAATGGCGCAAGGCAAACGCCATGGTCGAACAGCTATCCATCCTCGCGCGTCATGCGATGGATCTCGAATGGATCACCGCGAACCCGGCGCAAGGGGTCGAGAAACTCAAAGGCGGTAGCTATGAGGCATGGCCAGAGCCGAAGCTCGAGGCATACGAGCGTTTCTGTGACGCCAATGGCCTTTCGCTCGAGCGCACGATCTACGAGCTGTGTATCGGCACGGGCCAACGCATCGGCGATGTTGTCGCGATGGAGTGGGACCACTTCAAAGGCGGCTATATGGAGGTCGTGCAAGAGAAGACCGGCGCGCGGCTTTCGATTTTCTGCCCTGACCGCCTGCAACACTACCTGGCGCAGCTTCCGCGCACAGGGCGGCATATCCTCGCCAAGAACCTGACCCAGCATATCAGCAAGCGCCGGGCTCAAAGTGTCGTTGCCGCCGTCCGCGAGGGAATCGGAGCAAGTGGTTTCGTGATTCACGGCTGGCGCTATACGGCTGCAAAAGAACTAGCAGAGGCGGGTTGCTCAGATACCGAGATCCAGTCGGTGACCGGCCACAAGTCTCTCGAAATGGTCAAGAAGTACCGACAACAGGCACGGCAAAAGCAGCTTTCACGCACGGCACAGTTGCGCCGGAACAGACCAAAAACGAAATAGGAACAGCCGCAGGAGTGTAAAACAGAGTGTAAAACTCTGAATTCGCCCCGGCAAAAGGTCGCCGAATACGCCACGATTTTTCATGTAAAATCAAAGTGGTGCGGGTGAAGGGACTTGAACCCCCACGCCTTGCGGCGCCAGAACCTAAATCTGGTGCGTCTACCAATTCCGCCACACCCGCACTGGCGCAGCACCTTCCGGCGCTGCGTGAGCCGCTGAATAGCAAAGCCCGCCACAGGATGCGAGAGGAAATCGCACCGGAGCCACACTATTCGATTGCGGCACCAAAGACACATCTATGCCACAGCTTCCCCCATAAGCGAAAAATTGCGCAGACGCGGGCGCGGCAAATGGCTAGTGTCTAAAAAAAACAAATAAAATG
This sequence comes from Phaeobacter sp. CAU 1743, assembly GCF_039839315.1. Classification (NCBI taxonomy): domain Bacteria; kingdom Pseudomonadati; phylum Pseudomonadota; class Alphaproteobacteria; order Rhodobacterales; family Roseobacteraceae; genus Phaeobacter; species Phaeobacter sp. CAU 1743. Next base: position 4,713 of record NZ_JBDOQR010000045.1, read on the forward strand.
CTACTGAGGCAGAGCGAGAGACCCCCATGAAACCGCACGCGAATCCGCCTGCGCAGCATATCGTTGCGCGCATCCTGCAAAGCCGCCGCGAGCAGACCGGCAGCCACGCGGCCCAAAGTTCGGTTACGCTGATTACCGGCACTCCGATCCAGACCCAAGACGGCGCTTTGGCCGTTGAGACTCTGACAGCCGGGGATCAGTTGATAACACGGACGCAGGGCCTCACTCCGCTGAGCAAGATTCGCAAATCCCGCGCCATGATGCATGCGGTCCGCTTCACAGCCGGATCGCTGGGGCACACTCAGCCGGGCGGCGATTTGCTGCTGCCGCTGAACCAGCAGGTTCTGATCCGAGACTGGCGCGCCAAGGCGATGTTCGGACAGCCGCAGGCCGTTGTGCCTGCGTTCGAACTGATCGATGAGGAATTCATCCGCGACGAAGGCATGCAGATGTTGGAACTCTGCACCCTGACCTTTGATCGCCCCCATGTGATCTACGCGGGCGGCATGGAGATCGCCACCTCCCGCGCGGCAGGCGACAACCTGCGCCCGGCGGCTTAAAACCCTAGCTTGCGAAATACGGCTGGGATCTGCTCTGGCAGGTCCTCGGCGATCAGTCCGGGGCCGAATTCCAGCGCGCATTCCACATGCAGCCAGGCAGCACTTACCGCCGCCTGCATCGGGCTAAGGCCCCGCGCCAGCAAACCGGTGATAAATCCCGCCAGCACATCCCCCGACCCAGCCGTCGCCAGCCAGGGCGCGGCGCGATCATAATGCGCGGAATTCACCGAACAGCGCCCATTCGGCGCGGCGATGACCGTATCGGCGCCCTTGAACAGCACCACGCAGCCTGCCCGCGCGGCAGCGTCGCGCGTGGCGTCCACCTTGGAATAGGCCGGACCTTTTGTGGCGGGCGCATTCAGTTTCGCGGCAATATCCGGGAACAGCCGCGCAAATTCGCCGCCATGGGGCGTCAGCACGCAGTTTTCATGCAGCATGGAAAAGAGCTCTTCCGGCGCATCGCCAAAGGCTGAGAGCGCATCGGCATCCAGCACCGTGGCCCGTTTGGCCACCAGGGCCGCAGGCACAAGATCCCGCGCGCGATCAAGGCCCATTCCGGGGCCAAGGCAGAGCGCATTGAGGCGGGTATCCTCGAGCGCCTGAGCCAGAGCCTCAGCATGTGCCACCCGTTGCAGCATCAGCGCGGTGATCTGGCAGGCGACCTCCTGCTGGGCGCTTGGCGGCACGCCCAGCGTCACCAGCCCTGCCCCGATCCGAAGCGCCCCCCGCGCCGACAGCCGCGCGGCACCTGTCTTACCGGAACCACCCGAAAGGATCAGGGCGTGACCGTGGGAGAATTTGTGGCCTGATCGCTTGGCCATCCAGCGGGAAGTGTCTTTGAAAGATATCTTACTGCGAACGTCATCAACGATTGGCGCTTGCCCTGTGAGGCGAACACCGGCTGGACGCAATATGCCAACCGGGCCATTTTCGGTCACAACAAAAGGCGGCTGCCCTTCTTTTCGAGGTTTGAAAGACCGCCAGTTCGCCAAACCGATATCCTTGACTACCACACGCCCACAGTGCGTGGGGCCAGCGGCGATGAAGTGACCGACTTTGGGGGAGTCAAACGCGACCGTCAGTCTGGCTTGGGGCCGAGGGTCAAGCTCCTTGGGCAGTGCTGACGTTCGGATCTTCGCCCCCGCAGGAAGCTTGCCAAACAGCTCTTTGAGCGATGGCGGCTGCGGCACCAACCATCGACCGCTATCCAGACAAATCCCGGAAGGTGCGTCGATGGCCACGGTACAATCGTCATAACGGTCACCATTTCTGCCCGTCATATGGCTGATAACATCCAACGCCGTCCCCTCGAGCGGGCGTGACAGACCGGTTCCGAAAAGAGCATCGATGTAAATCGTATAGGGCTCTTTCCGAAACCCTCTTTCAGAAAGCTCCTCTACCTGATTGTCAGCCAACCAGATTTCGTAGTTCGTGCGCGCGTCGGGGGGGAGCTTGTCCGGATCACCATATAGGAAAACCTTAACGAGCCATCCTTTCCCAGCCAATAGGCGTGCGACGACGAAACCATCTCCGCCGTTGTTTCCCGGTCCACATAGAACTGCTGCGCTTTGCGGAGCACTTTCATACTCGGGCCATTCCTCGAAAATGGCATCCACCACGCCCTGCCCGGCCCGCTCCATCAGCTCCAGGCCGGTCACCTTACCTGACTCGATTGCGGCCTGTTCGATGGCGCGCATCTGGGCAGCTGTCAGCAGTTCGGTCATTCTCCAGGCTCCCGCGATTCAATTCTGATTATTTTTTGTGCGCAGTGATTATTTTTTAAACACCCACGCCCATTTTGCAGGCTGATTTTCCGGCATCTTTGGCGGCATCCATTGTCGCCAGCATTTAGAAATGATCTGACCAGCTTCGACAAGGTTGTGAGGAGCCCACGAGATGAAAAAGATCGAAGCCATCATCAAACCGTTCAAACTGGACGAGGTGAAAGAGGCGCTGCAGGACGTCGGTGTACAGGGCCTGTCCGTGATCGAGGTTAAGGGCTTTGGTCGCCAGAAGGGGCACACGGAACTTTATCGCGGCGCCGAATACGTCGTCGATTTTCTGCCCAAGGTGAAAATCGAGGTGGTTCTGGACGACGATCAGGTGGACGGCGCGATCGAATCCATCGTGAACGCGGCAAAGACAGACAAGATCGGCGACGGCAAGATCTTCGTCAGCCCGGTCGAGCAGGCCATCCGCATCCGGACCGGCGAAACCGGCCCCGACGCACTTTAATACCAGATATCGCCAGCGCGCCGGGATTGCCAAAGGCAGCGTAGCGGGTTGGCGCAGCAACACACGAATTTTCTTACGGAGAGGAAAGCACCAATGAGCAAGGACGCAGTTCTGAAGCTGATCAAGGACGAGGAAGTCGCCTATGTCGACATCCGGTTCACCGACGTACGTGGTAAACTGCAGCACGTCACCGTAGACGTGGACATGGTCGACGAGGATTTCCTCGAAGAAGGCTTCATGTTCGATGGTTCCTCCATCGCGGGCTGGAAGTCGATCGAAGCTTCGGACATGAAGCTGATCCCCGACACCGAAAGCGCCTATATCGACCCGTTCTACGCGGAAAAAACCGTCTGCATCCACTGCTCGGTTGTTGAGCCCGACACCGGCGAAGCCTACGAGCGTGACCCGCGCGGCACCGCACAGAAGGCCGAAGCCTACCTGAAGTCCAGCGGCATTGGCGACTCCGCATTCATGGGTCCGGAAGCGGAATTCTTCCTGTTCGACGATGTGCGCTTCTCCAACTCGATCAACAAAGTGTCCTACGAAGTCGACGCGACCGACGCGTCCTGGAACACCGATGCCGAGTATGAAGTTGGCAACATGGGCCACCGTCCCGGCGTCAAGGGCGGCTACTTCCCGGTCAACCCTGTCGACGAAGCACAAGACCTGCGTTCCGAGATGCTGTCGACCATGAAGCGTCTGGGCATGAAGGTGGACAAGCACCACCACGAGGTTGCCTCCTGCCAGCACGAACTGGGCCTAATCTTCGACAGCCTGACCAAACAGGCGGACGAGCTGCAGAAGTACAAGTACGTGATCCACAACGTCGCGCACGCCTACGGCAAATCCGCAACCTTCATGCCGAAGCCGATCGCAGGCGACAACGGCACCGGCATGCACGTGAACATGTCGATCTGGAAAGACGGCAAGCCGCTCTTTGCTGGTGACAAATATGCGGATCTGTCCGACGAAGCCCTGTGGTTCATCGGCGGCATCCTGAAGCACGCGAAAACGCTGAACGCCTTCACCAACCCGTCCACCAACTCCTACAAGCGTCTGATCCCGGGCTTCGAAGCTCCGGTTCTGCGCGCCTACTCCGCCCGCAACCGTTCCGGCTGCGTGCGTATTCCGTGGACCGAAAGCCCGAAAGCCAAGCGCGTCGAGGCCCGCTTCCCCGATCCGGCCGCAAACCCCTACCTGGCGTTTGCAGCCCTGCTGATGGCCGGCCTTGACGGTATCAAGAACAAGATCGATCCGGGCGAAGCCATGGACAAGAACCTCTATGATCTGCCCGCCGAAGAGCTGGCCGATATCCCGACCGTCTGCGGCTCGCTGCGCGAAGCGCTGGAAAGCCTGGCGGCAGACCACGACTTCCTGCTGCAGGGCGACGTGTTCACCAAAGACCAGATCGAGGGCTACATCGCGCTCAAGATGGAAGAGGTGGAAACCTACGAGCACACCCCGCACCCGGTTGAGTACGGCATGTACTACAGCTGCTAATAGCTGCGGCAGTCAAAACCATGAAAGAGCGCCCATCGGGCGCTCTTTTTCATTCACAGGTCCGGCCTTCACTGGACCAACGAGTGGCAGTCTTCAGATCTGGAGCGGTGTGGGCGCTTCAGAAAAGGTTAAGCTCTGCCATCATAATGTCGTAGGGTGCGACATGAGTTTCTCAGAATAGCGAGCGTTCATAATGCAGAAATTCAGCCTCAGGGATCTTGAGCTGATCGACGGCCCGCCCCACCCGGAATTCGACAATCTGACCCGGTTGGCACAACGCACCATTGGCGCCCCGGTGGCTCTGCTCTCCACCATCGACAGCGACGCAAAACGTCAATTCTTCACCAGTCAGACCGGGCTTAGCGGCCCGGCGGCAAAGGATCGGCACGCGCCTCTGTCTCATTCCTTTTGCCAGCACGTGATCCAAAAGGATGCCCCCGTGACTGTTCAAGATGCCCCCAACCCTCCCCCGGATCTGGGCACGGGTATTGCCCCGGGGCTTGGCATTGGTTCCTATCTTGGCGTGCCGGTTTACCGACCCGGCGGTGTACCCGCTGCGGTGCTGGCGGTAATTGATGACAAACCGCGCGCCTGGACTGAGACGGACATATCCCTGCTGCGGCAACTGGCCTTTTGCGCCACCGATGCGATCCGGACGCGGGCAACAATGCTTGAAATGGCACATATCAACCGGGAGAGGCGCGAGTTCACTTATGCGGTTTCGCATGATCTGAAATCGCCAGCCAATACGCTCAACCTGCTGCTGCAGGAGCTGGATGCCGAACGCGACCGGCTGAGCGAGGACGGAATTTTCCTGCTGGAGCAAAGCCAGAAGACCGCAGCCCGCATGATGCGGCAGATGAATGACATTCTGGAATACTCCCGCGTGGTTGGCGCCCGCATCCAAAAGCGGGACATCGATCTCAACACGCTGGTGGGCGAGCTGGTGCAGGATCTGCAAGGCGAGATCCAGCATGCCGGGGCCACCATCGACATTGGCCCCCTGCCGGTGGTGACTGGCAACCGAATGCAATTGCGCTGCCTATTTCAGAACCTGATCACCAATGGCATCACCTTCCGCTCAGGCGCGCGCAAACCCATCGTCTCCATTACGTCCGTTTCCGGGGCCAACAAGGGGCAGGAACGCATCGACGTCGCCGACAATGGCGCTGGGATCTCAACCTCAGATCAGCAGCAGATTTTTCAGCTGTTCAAGAAGCTGCACAACCCGAATGAATACGATGGCACCGGCATCGGACTGACACTCAGCCGCCGGATCTGTTCCAACCACAATGGCCTGCTGGAAGTGTCATCTGAGGTCGGACAAGGCTCCACCTTTCGGGTTACCCTACCAAGCGGATCCTCTGCGACCTGAACCGATCAACCGCGTTCGGCCATCGCTGTGGATGACAAAGGCAAATGCGCGGGGCAGTCATTCTTGAACCCCGCCCGTTCTGCCTGTAAAGCCGTCGCTCCCCGGACCCGCAGGAGACAGGCCAATGACCGCCCCCATGACTTTAGGCATCGATTTTGGCACCTCCAATTCGGCGGCAGGTGTGGCGGCGGGCGGGCGCCCCTGGCTGATTGAACTGGAACCGGGCGAACAGACCCTTCCCACTGCCGTTTTCTTTGATCCCGACAGCGGCAAGATGCGCATCGGACGCAGCGCCACCCGGGCGCTGATTTCCGGCGACGAGGGCCGCTTCATGCGCGCCCTCAAAAGCCTCCTTGGAACGCCCCTGCTGCACGAGGAACGTCGCCTTGGCGGGCAGCGAATGACCCTTTCGGCGGTAGTCACCCAGTTTCTGGCCGAGGTCAAAGCCCGCGCCGAGGCGCAGACCCACATGACATTCACCCATGCCCTGTCGGGCCGTCCGGTGCGGATTCACAGCCGCGATGAGGCCCGCAATGCCCAGGCCGAAGACGACCTCCGTGCCTGCTACCTGGCTGCCGGATTTCAGGACGTGCGCTTCATGCTGGAGCCCGAAGCGGCGCTGCGCGCAACCGAGGCCCGCTCGGGGCTGGGGCTGATTGTCGATATCGGTGGGGGCACTTCGGACTTTACCGCCTTCCGGCAGGACGCTGACGGCACCACTGATATTCTGGCCTCCTACGGGATTCGTCTGGGCGGTACCGATTTCGATCAGAAGATCAGCCTGGCCCGTGTTATGCCGCTTCTGGGGCGTGGTAGCAGCATCCGCAACAGTTTCGGCAGCGGCACCCTGCCCGCGCCGAACCGGATCTACAACGATCTGTCCAGCTGGCAGATGATCCCGTTTCTTTATACGCCCGAGCACCGCCGCGCCGCACGTGACCTCCAGCAACAGGCCAGCGAACCGGACAGGCTGGCGCGCCTCGTTAGCACGCTGGAGGATGAACTGGGCCACGACATCGCCTTTGCGGTGGAGCGCGGCAAGATCGCAGCCAACCAACCGCAGGACGCCGGCGCACAGATCGATCTCAAGGTTCTGGAGCGCGGCCTGCAGGCCTCTCTATCTGGCGATGACATCTCGGCCCTACTGGAGGCACAGATGCAGGAACTGGCCGAGGCCGCCGCAGAGACACTGAAACTGGCAGGCACTGCCCCGGAAGAGGTTAATCGCATCGTTCTGGTTGGTGGCTCGGCGCTGCTGGGCTGTCTGCAGCAGGAAATTCAGCGGCTTTGCCCCGGCGCGACGGTGGAAAACCGTCATGCGCTGACAGCCGTGGCAGACGGATTGGCCATCGCCGCCGCCGAGGCCTTTGCCTGAGAGCAACACCAGCGCCGAAACGCGCCATATGTCCGTATATTTTCTGCGCGAGAGCGGTAGGCTGGAGGCATCCAGTTCCAGTTTCCGAAGGTTTCCGCCATGCGTATTTTGCCAGTTCTTTGCCTGTCCCTGACTTCTTTGCTACCGGTCGCCTCTGTGGCCGCCTCCTGTGGCAATACCTCTGCGGGCTTTGCCAGCTGGAAGGCAGAGTTCGCGGCCGAGGCCAAGCGTGCGGGCGTCAAGCGCAAGGGGCTGAAGGCATTGGCACAGGCACAGTACGCCAGCCGCACCATCGCCGCCGACCGCAATCAGAAAAGCTTTCGCTATAGCCTTGAGAAATTCATGCAGCTGCGCGGCTCAGCCACGATTGTTGCGCAAGGGCGCAAGCGCAAGGCCCGCAATCCGGAATTCTACGCGGCGTTGGAAAAGAAATACGGCGTGCCCGCAGGTGTCCTGATCGCCATTCACGGCATGGAAACCGCCTTTGGCCACTTCATGGGGGACAGTCAGGTGGTTTCGGCCATCGTGACCCTGACCTACGATTGCCGCCGCTCTGATTTCTTCCGGCCCCATGCTATCGGCGCGCTGAAGCTGGTGGATCAGGGCGCGATCACCCCCGCGACACTCGGCGCCAAACATGGCGAGCTTGGCCATACGCAATTCCTGCCCGGAAATGCGCTGACCTATGGCGTGGACTGGACCCGTGACGGGCGCGTTGATTTCTATGATCAACAGGATGCGCTGGCCTCGACCGCGAATTACCTGCGCAAGAAAGGCTGGAAACGCGGCAAGGGCTACCAGCCGGGGCAGCCGAATTACAAAGTCCTAAAACAATGGAACGCGGCAACCGTTTATCAGCAATCACTGGCCATCATGGGGCAGCAGATCGACGGCTGAATCTCGGGCCTGGCGCGCGGCCGCGGATTGCTGGCAAGGGCGCCGACTGAGTCCACTCCCCCATACTGCGAACAGTCCGTCCATTTGCCGTGCATTGTAATCACTATGGCATCAACATGGCCGCAGGGCGCCCGGTTTCAGCCACATTCGGCTGGGGCTTGCGCCAAACACGACTGACATCACATTGTTTTTATTTGAATAAAAATTTACTCACCTGCACTGGCGGGATTTTTCACCGCGCCCCTCAGAACCTGTTCTGATGCCTCACTTTGCGCCTTTTCCCTTTGTAATCTTGGGTTAACGGCACCCCGAACGAAGGAGGCTTGAGAATGACACAGGTAGAACAGTTCAAAGGCAGGCTCGGTTTCAAGACCCGCAGCAACCGGCTCCTCAACAAGGGGCTGATCCAGGCTGTCGACATGCTTGAGGAATACGGCCACCCGATGGCGCAGATCAACACCCGGGCGGCAAATCGGGTCGAGATGGAAGGCGATCAGTACCGGGTTATCCTGCGGCTGCGGCGCCTACCGCTGCGACTTGGCATGCATGTCCCGGCGGGCCTTTCTGCTCCGGCGATCTTTCTTGAGGTCACAATGGAGCGCCTCTACCCCAGCGCCAGCGACAGCGAGATCACCGAGATCCTGCTCGCGGTACTCCTGCGCCGCCTAGCCGAAACGCTGTCCCCGACGGTCGTCTTCTGGCAGGATGCGCCCAAGGCGATGACCTGCGACGCCTTTCTCGGCGTTTTCAACCTGCACCACGCGGCAGATACGGCAGAGGCGCAGGCCCCCGCCGAAAGGACGCCGGGCTCCCTGCTCAGCCGCCCGGCGTCCGACAATATCCACCCGCGCAAGGCATTGCCCCGGCGCCGGGCTGCCTCGCCCGCGCCCTCCCCGTTCAAACCGACCGGCAAGTCGCGGGCCTCGGCAAGATTGTTTACCGCCCGCAGCGGCGCAACCCCGGCGCCAGCGGCCGGGAAGCCGCGCGGACGCTCCTGTTTCGCGCCGGTGGAGGCGATGGCAGATGATCTGGACCAGCAATGCGCCCGCCACGTGCGCACCGATCCAGGACACGCCGATCAGGTCGTGGATCTGTCGGGCCTAAAACCCGCTCAAGGCGGTGCGCGGGCGCAAGGCATCGTGACATGGGCTGCAACCGGACTGGTTGCGATGCTGTCGGCGCCCGCTGCCCTGCTGCTTTTGCTGGTTGAATTGCTCAGGGGCTCCCAGCTGACCCCGCGCAGGCAAGCCCTAAGCCTTGGTGTCTTTCTGGCCCTGTTGCAAAGTACGGAAATGGTTCAAGCCGCAGCAAAGGTCCTGAAGCTGCCTACACCCTGAACTCCGGAGCCTCCGGACCAGAGGGCGCCTTGCCGGATGCAGCCTATACGGTCTCGATATCCTGCTCGTCCTGCTGCCATTGGCGCAGGACGTCGGCGCGGCTCAGCACGAAGGTGTGGATCGAAAAGACAACCGCGCGGGTGCGAGGCAGACGCAGAATGCTCTGCGTTTCGCTGCGCATGAACCCGGCTTCTTCGCTGCGCGGCTGTTCGCGCGGCGCATTGGCGCTGCGGGGCTGGTGCAGCATCGGATCGTGATACCACAGCGCATTGAACCGCCACAGCGGGCGATCCACCTGCACGCCGTCAAACAGCCGCTGCACCCGCGCCGCGATATTGGCGTCGTAGCTGTCGACCGGCACGTGAATGGCAATCAACGGACGCATGAATTTTTCAGACAATGTCCAGCTGGCCGGGAAACACAGAACCGCGCCGGTTAGCACGTGTTCCGCCGCGCCTTCGGGTTTCTCCAGAATGCAAAAATCCTGCTGGGTGATCCGGCCAAGGGTTCCCAGGGGATCCTGCAAATCGATCCGCACCGTCACCCCATCGGGGCGCTGCACTTGATCCTCAGCACCGGGGTACAGATGGGCCAGTACGCGTTCCAGCAATTCGTCGGCAGCGGGACGGCCGCCCTCATCCAGCATCAGGACCTTGTCCCGGGCCGTGTCCAGCAGGCGCTCACGCTCCGCCATCTGGTCGCCAAAGGCACCATCCGAACGGAGCCAATCGGCCACCGGCAAGGGTTTGATCCCCGGCAGACGTTGCGAGGCAAGCGGGTTGTACGGGATCTGGGTCTGTAGAATCGCTGTCATGTTATGGTGCTAGCATAAATTTGATCAAAAGGAGGAGGCCCTGTGTCCCGTTCAGCCAAAAACCACTAAAAAATCACGCGACCCACCGTCGCAGAGACAGGTTTAGGCGCACTGCCGTCAGCAGGCACTGGCCCCGCGCAGAAACCCCCGCAGTTTCTCACGCAACACAAGAACGCTTGGTGCTGTTGTTCGCTCTTCCAGCCGGACCAGCGGGACCCACTCCAGCGCGTGGGATTCGTGGCTGACCTGAATTTTCCCCGCCGCAGCGCGAAACAGGAAACGCACGTCATAGTGCAGATGTGCGCATTCTTTGGGCGATGCCGGAATTTCATGAATATCGACGTCAAACACCTGCGGCGACAACATCTCGAGCCGGGAAAGGCCACTTTCCTCATAGGCTTCCTTTTGGGCCACAAAGGGCGCATCGGAAATCCCGTCGCAATGGCCTCCGAGCTGCAGCCAGCGGTCCAGTTTTGCGTGGTGGGTCAACAGGACAGAGGACATATCCGCAGAGAGGACAAATGCCGAAGCGGTAACATGCCCGGTGGCCGGATCGCGATCAAAGGCGCGGGGTTCTGACGCGCAGAACCGGCCAAGACGGGACCACATGTCATGGTCGCGTGCTGTTTCAGGGCTGTACCCTCCGATGCCGATGATGTGCTCCATGGTCTCGCCCCTTCACCTTCACGTGTTATTTTCGGCCCGCGCCTTGCCGAACCCCGCCTGCTGCCGCACCTTGGGATCGAGAAAACCAAAGGCCAATCTTCCATGCCCACAGAACGCATCACGTTTCCCGGACACGCCGGGACCGCGCTAGCTGCGCGCCTCGACCTGCCCGAGGGGCCTGTCCTTGCCACCGCCCTGTTCGCACATTGCTTTACCTGCTCCAAGGACATCCCGGCCGCCCGGCGCATCGCGGGGCGTCTGGCCTCGATGGGTATTGCGGTTCTGCGCTTTGACTTTACCGGTCTTGGACATTCGGATGGGGAGTTCGAGAACACCAGCTTCTCCTCCAATGTCTCGGACCTGATTGCAGCCGCGCAGTATCTGGCAGGGCGTGATATGGCGCCGCAGCTGCTGATCGGGCATTCGCTGGGCGGCGCCGCGGTTCTGCGCGCCCGCGCGGGCATTCCTTCGGTGCGCGGTGTGGTGACCCTCGGCGCGCCTTATGATCCCGAACATGTGGCCCACAACTTTGGCTCCCAACTGACCGAGATCGAAGCGGTCGGCGCCGCCGAGGTCTGCCTTGGCGGGCGTCCCTTCACCATCCGCCGCCAATTTCTTGACGATATCCGCGCCAGCGCCTTGGGCCCCTGCATTGCAGATCTGGATGCGGCCCTTCTGGTGATGCATGCCCCACGCGATGAAACCGTCGGGATCGACAACGCGGCCGAGATCTTTGCCGCCGCCAAACACCCCAAGAGCTTTGTCACGCTGGATGACGCGGACCATCTGATTTCCCGCGCGCAAGATGCCGAATACGCCGCCGAAGTGATTGCCGCCTGGGCCGGGCGCTATGTGGAGATGACACCGCCCGCCCCGCCCCCCGGCGCACCCGAGGGGATCGTGCGGGTTGCCGAAGCCGATCCCGAAGGCTTCCTGCAGGACATTCAGTCCGGCCCGCGTCACCACGCGCTGGCCGATGAACCGCTGGCCTATGGCGGCACCAATCGGGGCATGTCTCCCTATGGTTTCGTCGCAGCGGGGCTTGGCGCCTGCACCTCGATGACCATCCGGATGTATGCCCGGCGCAAGGAATGGCCGCTTGACAGCGTTTCGGTTGATGTGTGCCACGACAAGGTGCACGCGCAGGATGCTGCCCCGGCGGGTCCGGCCAAGATCGATCAATTCACCCGGAAAATCAGCCTCTGCGGCACCCTGACACCGGATCAGCGCGCAAGGCTGCTGGAGATCGCCGACAAATGCCCGGTGCATCGCACATTGGAAAGCGGTGCCCGGGTGATCACGGTAGACATTTCGCCTCACTAAGTTCAGCGCTGCTGAGCGTAATCCATATACGATACGGACAGGCGGCTTTTTCGCCGCCCGTCCGCGCAATTCCTGCGCCGATTGATCGATATCAAGGCCCGCCCTTCGTTCTTAGCCATGATCGCCTGCAATGCATTCGCACCCTTATTGGCACGACAGGAGACGCAACATGGGACTGGTGAAGAAACTGGAGCAAAGCTCGGACCTCGTGAACGGCATGGCCGACCGCCTTGGTATCGACATGGGCGAGATCATCGCCCGTGACCCGGAGCACGAAGGCCCCAAGCTGATGCGCGCTATCATGCGCTGCAGCCATTGCGACGATCAGGCAGGCTGCACCCAGTTGCAAGCGGATCAGGACCATCTGGACGCGGCCCCGGCCTATTGCCGCAACAAGGACGTCTTTGACCGTATCAGCCAGGGCTGACGCGATCAGCTAGGCTCCGCGGCGGGCGGACAATACGTCCCGCCCCCGCCGTGGCGGCTTGTTCCTTTGGGCAGAGCGGTCTATGACGCGGCGCAAGTGTTCCCGCAATTGCGAAAGGTGTTTCCGCCGATGATCCCCCGTTATGCCCGCCCCGACATGGTCGCCATCTGGTCCCCCGAGACCAAATTCCGCATCTGGTACGAGATCGAGGCGCACGCCTGTGACGCGATGGCCGATCTGGGCGTTATCCCGCGCGAAAACGCCGACGCCGTCTGGAAGGCCAAGGATGTGGAATTCGACGTCGCCCGCATCGACGAGATCGAAGCCGTCACCAAACACGACGTCATCGCCTTCCTGACCCATCTTGCAGAACACGTGGGCAGCGAAGAAGCGCGTTTCGTACACCAGGGCATGACCTCATCAGACGTGCTGGACACCTGCCTCAACGTGCAACTGGTGCGCGCTGCCGACATCCTGCTTGCCGATATGGACAACCTGCTGGCAGCGCTGAAGAAACGCGCGATGGAGCACAAGAACACCGTGCGCGTTGGCCGTAGCCACGGCATCCACGCCGAACCCACCACCATGGGGCTGACCTTTGCCCGTTTTTATGCCGAGATGGACCGCAACAAGGCGCGCCTGCAGCAGGCCCGCGAAGAGATCGCCACCGGCGCGATTTCCGGCGCTGTCGGCACCTTTGCCAATATCGATCCGGCGGTGGAAGAGCACGTCTGCGAGAAACTGGGCCTCAAGCCCGAACCGATTTCGACCCAGGTCATCCCGCGCGACCGCCACGCGATGTTCTTTGCCACGCTGGGCGTCATCGCATCCTCGATCGAGAATGTCGCCATCGAGATCCGCCACATGCAGCGGACCGAAGTTCTGGAAGGCGCGGAATTCTTCTCGATGGGCCAGAAAGGCTCCTCGGCGATGCCGCACAAGAAGAACCCTGTGCTGACCGAGAACCTCACAGGTCTCGCGCGCCTGGTCCGCATGACCGTGATCCCGGCGATGGAGAACGTGGCGCTGTGGCACGAGCGCGATATTTCGCATTCCTCGGTCGAGCGCGGCATCGGCCCGGACGCTACCGTGACGCTGGACTTTGCCCTGAACCGTCTGACCGGCGTCATCGACAAGATGCTGATCTTCCCCGAGAACATGCTGGAAAACATGAACAAGTTCCCGGGTCTGGTGATGTCGCAGCGGGTGCTGCTGGCGCTGACGCAAGCGGGCGTGTCCCGCGAAGACGCCTATTCCATGGTGCAGCGCAACGCGCTGAAGGTCTGGGAAGAGCGCCTTGATTTCCAAGAACTGCTGCTTGCAGACCCCGAGGTTGTTGCTGCCCTCGGCGAAGATGGCATCAAGGAGAAATTCGACATGGGTTATCACACCAAACATGTCGACACGATCTTCAAACGGGTGTTCGGCGCCTGAACCGCCTTCCCGTCTTCCTGATGACGACGCCCCGCCAAAATGGCGGGGCGTTTTTCATTTACGCACCCGCCACTGGGCAAATATTCGCCAGAGAGTACCGGAAGCTCCCTTATCCTGGGAATTCCCCTCCACTGAGCCGGTAAATCAGACTAGATTCCCTCCATAACCCGTAATGAGGATCCCCAATGCGTGCCATCGTTCTTGCAACCGTGATGTCCCTGCCCGCGATGTCACTTTCCGGGGCAGCCTTTGCCGCTGGCGACAATACCTTCACGGCTCCGACCACCACGCAAACCACCAAGGAATGCACCGGAGCGCAGGTCTGGGACGAAAAAAAAGGCAAATGCGTAGACGCCAAGGATTCGGCGTTGGATGCCGATACGCTGTATGACGCGGTGCGTGAACTGGCCTATGCGGGCCGACTGAAAGACGCGCAAATGGTTCTGGCCGCGATGCCGGATCAAAGCGAAGGTCGGGTCCTGACCTACTGGGGCTTCACCGCCCGTAAGCTCGGCCAGCCAGATGAGGCCAACGCCTATTACCAGCGCGCCATTGCTACCGATCCCGACAACCTTCTGGCCCGCTCCTATATGGGACAAGGCTTTGTCGAGGAAGGAAAACTGGGGCTGGCCCTGGCACAGTGGAAGGAAATCCGTGCGCGTGGCGGCACTGGCAGCTGGCCTGAGGTCTCGCTCTACAAGGCGCTGCAGAGCGGACAAACCTCAAGCTATTGAGCTTTAGTCTTTCTTTACCGCTAATGGCCTATCTTGATCCCAACAGAAAGAGAATCTTTTTGGCAAGGGTCCTATAGATGCAAGACGACCAGATGTTGGCGCTCCCCATGGCGACAGGCGGTGATGGATTGGGAGATTTTTCGGCTCCGGCTCCGCTTGGTGGAATGGGGGGAGGAATGGATAGTCCCATGGGTGGATCGCTCGGCGGCTCCGCTTCCCATCTGAGCGGCAAGGCAAAGGCGGCGATCGTCGTGCGCCTGCTGCTGAACGAAGGCGCCGACATCCCGATTGAAGAACTGCCCGATGAGCTGCAGATGGAACTGACGCAGCAGATGGGGAAGATGCGCATCGTCGACCGCGAAACGCTCTATGCCGTTGCCAGCGAGTTTGCCGAAATGCTCGACAACGTTGGCCTGACCTTCCCCAACGGGCTGGCTGGCGCGCTGACCGCCATGGATGGCAAGATCAGCCGCCATACTGCCAGCCGCCTGCGCAAAGAGGCCGGCGTGCGTCAGTTCGGCAATCCCTGGGACCGTCTGAAACAGCTTGCACCCGAAGATCTCGCCTCGCTCGCCGAAGCAGAAAGCACCGAAGTTGCGGCTGTGCTGCTGTCGAAACTCGACACCGCCAAGGCCGCACAGATGCTGGCTGCCCTGCCCGGCCCCGTGGCCCGGAAAATCGCCTATGCCGTCAGCCATACCAAAAACGTGACCCCGGACACCGTCGATCGGATCGGCCTGTCCCTGGCAGCGCAGGTGGAGGCCCGCCCGGATCTGGCCTTTGACACCACCCCGGGCCAGCGCGTCGGTGCCATCCTGACCGAAGCCGCCGCAGCCAAACGGGACGAGGTTCTGACCGCACTGGAAGAAGAAGACGAGGAATTCGCCGGCGACGTGCGAAAGGCGATCTTCACCTACGGTCTGATCGCAGAGCGCATGCACCCGCTGGATGTACCCAAGCTGATGCGCGTGCTGTCCCAGCCCGATGTGGTCACCGCCATCGCCTTTGCTAGCGCGGAAGAGGACGTTGCCTCTAGCGAATTCCTGCTGGAAAACATGTCGAACCGCATGGCCAACAATATCCGCGAGGAAGTCACCGAACGCGGCAAGGTCAAACGCGCCGATGGCGAAACCGCCTTCAGCATGATCGTCAACGCCATGCGCGATCTGGTGAACAGCGGAGAAATCGAGCTGAGGTCCGAGGACGGCGAAGAGGACGAGTAAGTCCTGATCGCTCCCGCTTCCTCTACCGATACGCTGCGGGCGCCCAGCTGACGGCTTGTACCCAATGGCGGCTGGGATTAAGTAGACATGCTCTATTTGATCCCAGCCCAGCAGGCCCATATCCACAATGCCCGTCGCCGCCTCCGAGCTTTCTACAGCCCAAAAGGCAAAGTATTTTGCCAGCAACGTCTTTCTGCGTGGCGTGATCGGTGCCATGGGGCTGATCCCCTATCGCCTGCGGCTGGCTGCGATGGGGCGTCTGGTACGCGCCGCGGCACCTTTGGCGGGCTTTGACCGCAGGATCCGCGACAACCTCGCCCTCGTCTGCCCCGACTTGCCGCCCGAGGATGTTGACCGGCTCTGCCGCGAAGTCCCCGACAACGCCGGGCGCACCTTTGCCGAACTCTATGCAGGCGCCCCCTTCCTTGCGCGCGCCAAGGCGGCGCCGATCACCGGTGAGGGTGTGACCGCGCTCGAGAAAGCACGCGCTGACGGGCGCCCTGTGATTCTGGTCACCGGTCATTTCGGAAATTATGACGCTGCCCGGGCCGGGTTGATCGCACACGGTTTCCCGATGGGGTCGCTCTACCGGCGCATGGCCAACCCCTATTTCAATGATCACTACGTCCGTGCCATCGAAGGCAACGGCAAACCGATGTTCGAGCAGGGCAAACGCGGCATGGTCGAAATGGTCCGCCATCTGAAAAAGGGTGGCAATATCGCCATCGTCGCCGACCTGCACGTGCATGGCGGCGAGGAGATCCCATTCTTCGGCAAGCCTGCCGTCACCTCTACCGTTCCTGCGGAACTGGCGCTGAAATACGGCGCGGCACTGATCCCGGTCTACGGCATCCGGCAACCCAATGGCGTTGATTTCGAAATCCACCTCAACCCGGAAATTCCGGCGTCAGATCCCATCACCATGACCCGCGCGATCTGCGACGATCTGGAAAGCGTCATCCGCAAGCATATGGGGCAATGGTTCTGGATCCACCGGCGCTGGAAAGCATACACGCCGCCGAAAAAGCCCAATTCCGATCCCGTGGGATAATGCCGACCACGGCAGGTACAGGCGCCCCCAGGAGTTGGCGCTGATTACTTCAGCTGCGCGGCGGCTATGATGGGGCCGCTGCCAGCCTCTTGCACCAGCACGGCCAGCGACTGATCCCCGGGCAGCGGCACGGTCAGGTTCAGGTCTTCCTGCCCGCCCCATTCTGCGATCTGCTGCCAGTCCTCGACGATATTGGCATAGGCCATGGTCCGCCCTGCCAGTTCTCCTCGGCTGATCGACACCCGGCGCAGCGGCGTGAACCGCACCACATCAACCCGCAGCGCCCCTTTGGGCAGCGCGCCGCGAGCCTGCACCGAGATTTCGACACCGGCCGCCGTTGCCGTCAGATCCAGCGCCACCGGCTGCGCGCCGGTCTGGTGCCGTTTGATCGCATCACCTACTTTCAGCGGGTCGGCGGCATGAACATCCTCCTGCCCCATCACGATCATCTGCGGAGTATGAACCATGTTACGGCCCATCGCCCGGGCATAATCCTTTTGCCGCTGAGTATAGGTCGGATCGGCAAAGACGTCCTTCCAGCCGATGTAATCCCAGTAGTCGACATGGAACGCCAGCGCCAGAACGTCCTCACGTTCTACCAGTTTGTGCATCAGGGCATCGGCCGGCGGGCAGGACGCACAGCCCTGCGAGGTAAAGAGCTCCACCACCACCGGCTGATCCACCTCTTCCGCACGGATCGCGGCAGGCATCGCAAGGCACAACACACTGGCAAGAGCGGCAAAACGCATCATTGTTCGGAGTACCCCTTTGGTCGTGATCCGCAGGCCAACTCTCGCTGGCCCCCCGGTGTACCCCAACCCAATTCTGAACACCAATCAATCATTCTTGAGACTTGGTTTACCCTTTGCATGCGCTCTTGTGTACTATTGCATACAAAAAATGCACCAGAAGGCGTTTCCCCTATTGAAAGAAGGCCGAACCTGTTGCAGATAGCCTGCAGCGAATTCCCCATTATCACATCCAGAGGGAGGCCAACATGCCTATCACCGTCGGACAGGACAATGCCAAGACGCGCCGCACGCTCAGCGCCGGTGGCAAGTCGATTTCCTATTACTCGATCCCCGCAGCCACCGAAGCCGGCCTCGGCGATTTCTCGAAACTGCCGGCGGCGCTGAAGGTCGTTCTGGAAAACATGCTGCGCTTTGAAGACGGCGGTTTCTCGGTCTCGCTCGAAGACATCAAGGCCTTTGCGGAATGGGGCGCCAACGGCGGTCAGAACCCGCGCGAAATCGCCTATCGCCCGGCCCGCGTGCTGATGCAGGATTTCACCGGCGTTCCCGCCGTTGTGGACCTTGCCGCCATGCGCGACGGCATCAAGGCGCTGGGTGGCGACGCCCAGAAGATCAACCCGCTGAACCCGGTTGATCTGGTCATCGACCACTCGGTCATGATCGACGAATTCGGCAACCCGCGCGCGTTCCAGATGAACGTGGACCGCGAGTATGAGCGCAACATGGAGCGCTACCAGTTCCTGAAATGGGGTCAGGGCGCCTTCAACAACTTCCGCGTTGTGCCTCCGGGAACCGGCATCTGCCACCAGGTGAACCTGGAATACCTGGCCCAGACCATCTGGACCGACACCGATCAGGACGGCAATGAAGTCGCCTACCCAGACACACTGGTCGGCACCGACAGCCACACCACCATGGTCAACGGCGCGGCCGTTCTGGGCTGGGGTGTTGGCGGCATCGAAGCCGAAGCCGCAATGCTGGGTCAGCCGATCTCGATGCTGATCCCCGAAGTCATCGGGTTTGAACTGACCGGCGACATGGTCGAAGGCACCACCGGCACTGACCTGGTTCTGAAAGTCGTAGAAATGCTGCGTCAAAAAGGCGTTGTCGGCAAATTCGTCGAATTCTACGGCGAAGGTCTGGACCGTCTGCCGCTGGCGGACCGTGCCACCATCGCCAACATGGCACCGGAATATGGCGCGACCTGCGGCTTCTTCCCGATCGACGCGGAAACCATCCGTTACCTGCGCAACACCGGCCGCGACGAAGACCGGATCGCGCTGGTCGAAGCCTACGCCAAGGAAAACGGTTTCTGGCGCGATGCGGATTACGCACCGGTCTACACCGACACGCTGTCCCTCGACATGAGCAGCATCGTTCCGGCAATCTCCGGTCCCAAGCGTCCGCAGGACTACGTGCCGCTGACCAACGCCCAAGCCGCCTTCCGTCAGGAGATGGAAAACACATTCAAACGCCCGATGGGCAAGGAAGTGGCCGTCAAAGGCGAAGATTACACCATGGAATCCGGCAAGGTCGTGATCGCCTCGATCACCTCCTGCACCAACACCTCCAACCCCTACGTGATGATCGGCGCGGGTCTGGTTGCGAAAAAGGCGCATGAGCTGGGCCTGAACCGCAAGCCCTGGGTGAAAACCTCGCTGGCGCCGGGTTCGCAGGTGGTGTCCGAATACCTTGAGGCCGCAGGCCTGCAAGAGCATCTGGACGCTGTCGGCTTCAACCTCGTTGGCTATGGCTGCACCACCTGTATCGGTAACTCCGGTCCGATCCAGCAGGAACTCTCCGACGCCATCGCCGAAGGCGATCTGGTGGCAACCTCGGTCCTGTCGGGCAACCGCAACTTCGAAGGCCGCATCAGCCCCGATGTGCGCGCCAACTACCTGGCCTCGCCGCCGCTGGTTGTCGCCTATGCGCTGGCAGGCACCATGGATATCGACCTGGCCAACGACCCGATCGCCCAAACTGCCGATGGCAAGGACGTCTACCTGAAAGACATCTGGCCCTCGACACAGGAAGTCGCGGACCTCGTGCAGGAAACCGTAACCCGCGAGGCCTTCCTTTCGAAATACGCCGATGTGTTCAAAGGCGACGAAAAATGGCAGGCGGTCGAAACCACCGATGCGGAGACCTATGACTGGCCCGCGACCTCGACCTACATCCAGAACCCGCCCTACTTCCAGGGCATGGGTACCGAGCCGGGCACCATCTCCAACATCGAGGGCGCCAAGCCGCTCTTGATCCTGGGCGACATGGTCACCACAGACCACATCTCCCCGGCGGGCTCTTTTGCGACCACCACACCGGCAGGTCAGTACCTGATCGAACGTCAGGTGGCCCCGCGTGAGTTCAACTCCTACGGTTCGCGTCGCGGCAACCACGAGATCATGATGCGCGGCACCTTTGCCAACATCCGCATCAAGAACGAGATGCTGGACGGCGTTGAAGGCGGCTACACCAAAGGCCCCGATGGCGAGCAGACCTCGATCTACGAAGCCTCGATGGCCTATCAGGAAGCGGGCACTCCGCTGGTCGTCTTTGGCGGTGAACAGTACGGCGCGGGCTCCTCGCGTGACTGGGCTGCAAAAGGCACCGCCCTGCTGGGCGTCAAGGCTGTGATCGCCGAAAGCTTTGAGCGTATCCACCGGTCCAACCTGGTTGGCATGGGCGTTATCCCGTTCGAGTTCACCGCTGGCGATACCCGCAAGTCGCTGAACCTGACTGGTGACGAAACCGTATCGATCCGTGGCCTCGACACCATCGAGCCGCAGCAGGAAGTGCCCTGCGACATCACCTACGCAGATGGCACCACCAAGACCATCACGCTGAAGTGCCGCATCGATACCGCACCCGAGATCGAGTACATCGAACACGGCGGCGTGCTGCACTACGTGCTGCGTAACCTCGCGAAGTCGTAAGGCCCGCGCCATATGGAATTGCAAAAGGCGGCCCCCCGGGGTCGCCTTTTCTGTTAGAGGCCTTACCGAGAATAGCAAAAGAATAAGGGAGGAGGATCAGAGCATGACTGACACGACGAAGATAGGTCTGAAGGAGACTGGCTGCATCACCGGCTATCACGCCCATGTCTATTTCGACGCCGACACGGTGGAGCAGGCGCTGGTCCTGTGCCAACGCGCGGCAGAGATCTTTGGCGTCAAGATGGGCCGCGTCCATGACAAGCTGGTCGGCCCGCACCCGATGTGGTCCTGTCAGCTAGCCGCCGATCCGGAACAGTTTGCGCAGCTGCTGCCCTGGCTGGCACTGAACCGGGACGGGCTGATTGTCTTTGCCCACCCCGAAACCGGCGATGAGCTGGCCGATCACCGTGATCATGGCATCTGGCTGGGCACCGGGCTGGAGCTGGATCTGTCCCTGTTTGCCTAAAATCAGAGCGCGATGGCGCGGGACAAGGCCGCCAGGCCGCCGCGTATCGCCGACGCGCCCTCATGCGACGGCGATTTGGCTACGGAACAGCTCCTCGGGTACCTTCTACGGATGTGGCAAAGATAAACTGCCGAGCAGAAACACGGGGTTCGCCGCCCCGCGCATCGGCGATACCCGGCCTTTGGGGACAGATCCGAAAATCTACTGACCAGCCGCCTTTTCCATCGCGGGGCGCAGCGTCTTTTCAACGACTGAGCTAGTCAGCGGCCCTGCAAAGCGCAGCACAATCTTGCCCTCACCATCGATCACATAGGTCTCGGGCACGCCATAAAGGCCCCAGTCGATCGCCATGCGGCCCTTTTCGTCCCGGCCAATGGCGGTATAGGGATCGCCCAGCTCGTTGAGGAAGGCCTCGGCGTTGTCCTGCTGGTCCTTGTAATTGACCCCGTAGATCGGCACGCCCTCGGCCGAGAGCGCCTCCAGCGTCGGGTGTTCGGCGCGGCAGGGCGCGCACCAGCTGGCCCAGTAGTTGACCAGTTTCACCGTGCCATCGCGCAGGGTCGCATCGTCAAACGACGGCTTGCTTGCAAAATCATCCAGCACCACCGGCGGTGCTGTCTGGCCTTCGCGGGCAGATGGCAGGCTTTCGGGATCCTCGCGGAACATGCCTACCAGCGCCAGACCGACAAAACCGGCGAACACCACCACGGGCACCGCCATCAAAGGAGAGATCTTAGCCATTGCGCTTCACCCGGTTCTGCTCCAGCCGCTCCATCTCGGCGCGCACGCGGCGGCCACGCCACAGGGTGACGGCCACCAGAAGAACCAGCAGCAGAATCGACGCCGCGTAGGACGACAAGACAGTCTCCGAATATTTCCCCAGATCAGGCATCATGTGTCCAGTTTTTCCCGTGCCATCAGCGCCCGGATACGGCGGGCGCGAATTTCAGTTCCGGTGCGGTAGAACACCATTGCGAGAAAGAAAACCCCGAAGCCCAGCATGCAGACATAAAGCGGGTTGGAGAAAGCGTCCGCGACGTTTTCTTTCTTATCAAGGCTGAGCGAGGCGCCCTGATGCAGACCCTGGTTCCAGAAGTTCACCGCATAGCGGCTGAGCACCGCAAAGACCGAGCCGACAAGACACAGGATCGAGGTGAGATCCGCTGCCGTGTCCGGATCCTCAATCGCCTCCCAAAGGGCGATATAGCCAAGGTAGAACAGGAACAGGACAAGGAAGGAGGTCAGCCGTGGATCCCAGGCCCACCAGGTGCCCCACATCGGCTGCCCCCAGATCGCCCCGGTCACCAGCGCGATCAGCGTCATCACGATGCCTACCGGCGCGGCGGCACGGGCCGCAAGGGCGCTGACGTGGTGACGGCGCACCAGCCAGATCAGCGAGGCGACAAGCATCATGAACCAGGCGTTGATCGCCATCAGCGCCGAGGGCACGTGCAGGAAGATAATCTTGACGGTGGAGCCCTGACGATAATCGTCCGGTGTGAAGAAGAAACCCCAGATCAGCCCCACGGCCATCAGCAGGCCCGAGATCATCCACAGCGCGGGCATCACCCGCTCGGTGGTGGTCAGGAATTTCTTCGGATTGGCGTATTCCCAAATCGACATGGTGGCTATCTTGTTCCCCGCTCCCAAAGTTTCAAGTCTCTGTTCCCTGCTCTTTCGTCGCAGCTCTTCCGCAGCATCCCGGTCAGCGCAGATTGATACGCAAGACCGCGGCGCTGGCAAAGGGCAGAAGCGCGATCACCGCTGCGGAAATCCCTGCCAGCATCAATAGCGGCGTCTGCACCGCCATGCCCTCGGCCCCGCGCCGGGCCACTTCGGCGCCAAAAATCAGCGTCGGCACGTAAAGCGGCATCACCAAAAGCGACAACAGAAGCCCACCGCGTTTCAGCCCCACGGTTAGCGCCGCGCCAAAGGTGCCAATCACCGACAGGGCTGGCGTGCCCAGAAACAGCGAAATCACCAGCCAAAGGAACCCCGGCCCGGGCAGGTTCAGCAGCACGCCCAGCACCGGCGCCGCCAGCACCAGCGGCAGGCCAGTGGTGATCCAATGTGCCAGCGCCTTAATGGTGACAACAGATTCCAGCGGCAGCGGCGCGGTGGCCAGAAGATCCAGTGAGCCATCCTCCCAATCAAGCGCCAGCAGCCGGTCCAGCGACAACAGGCACGACAGCAGCGCCCCCAGCCACAACACGCCTGGCGCGATCCGGGTCAACAGCTCAGAATTCGGTCCCACGGAAAAGGGCACCATGACCGTCACGATCAGGAAAAACGCCAGCCCAAGGCCAAAGCCGCCCCCGGCCCGCACCGCCAGCCGCAGATCCCGCATCAGAAGAGCGATCATAAAAAGCCCTCGTCAAAATCATCAAGCGCAGGCAGGCGCGCCTTGAAGGGGCCGACATCCAGCACCTCAGCCTCGGCTAGTCCCAGGTCGATATGGGTGGCGATCAATGCCGAACCGCCCTGCCCCAGATGCGCCCGCACCGCATCCGCGAACATGGTGACCGAGCGGGTATCAAGGCTGACGGTCGGCTCGTCCATCACCCAGATCGGGCGCCCTGTCACCAGCATCCGCGACAGGCCCAGACGGCGTTTCTGCCCGGCAGACAGCGCCCCGGCGGGCCGGTCCTGCAAGGCGGTGAGGTCAAAGGCTTCAAGCGCAGGCGTGATGGAGGCAGAACCAAAGACCCGCGCCCAGAATGTCAGGTTCTCCGTCACTGTAAGCGCCGGTTTCAACCCGTCTGAATGAGCCGCATAGGCGATCTGATCCTCGGTGCCGTCGATCTGCCCAGAGAGCGGCGGTTGCAGCCCGGCGATGGTGCGCAACAGCGTTGTCTTGCCGATCCCATTCGGCCCCCGCAGGATCAGGGCACGGCCGGGCATAAGCTGAAAACTCAGCCCTTCCAGAACCGGCAACCCGCCACGGGCAATGCTGAGATCGGTTACATTCAATGTCATGAATAACGGACTATCCCATTGCGGCCCGGCGCAAAAGCCGTATTCCGCCCGGTCCGGTTCACACCGGCAATACGGCCAGGGCGATGCGGCGCCCTTCGGACAGCAGAACGTTATAGGTGCGGCAGGCGGCGGGGGAATTCATCGTCTCCACCCCGATCCCGGCGCCTTCCAGCGCGCGGCGCAGATCTGCCGGGATATGCGCCACTTCGGCGCCGGTGCCGATGAACAGAACGTCAACCTCGTCCGCCAGCGCCAGAAGCGCCTCCTGATCATCATAGCCCCCCCAGGCCACCGTGCCGCGGGTGCCGGTCAGAACGGCGCCGTGATGCACCTCTCCGCCGATGCGAAAGAACCCCTCGCCATAGCCATCCACTGGCACGGCATCGGAATAGGTCACTTCATTCAGGCGCATGAGGCATCTCCCGGGAAACTGATTTGCCACTCTCCTACCACGGGGCAGGATGGGGCAAAAGCAAAAGGCCGCAAGCGATGCCTGCGGCCTTTGGTAGTCATTTGCTGCGCCCGGATCAGGCGTCGATATTGGCGAACTGATTGCCGGTCGGTGTCGATGGTTTCGACCAGTCGCGTTTGACGCCCAGCCAGAGCAGGATGGTCGAGGCCACGAAGACCGACGAATAGGTGCCGACAATGACGCCCCAGATCATCGCAAAGACGAAGCCGCGGATCACATCGCCGCCCAGCACATAAAGCGAGATCAGAGCGATCAGCGTGGTAACCGAGGTCATCATGGTGCGGCTCAGCGTTTCGTTGATCGACAGGTTCAGCACCTCGGCCAGCGACTTCTTCTTGTATCGGCGCAGATTCTCCCGAACCCGGTCGAAGACAACCACGGTATCGTTCAGCGAATAGCCGACGATGGTCAGCAGCGCCGCGATGATCGCCAGGTCGAACTTGATCTGCAATTCCGAGAAGATGCCGATTGTCAGCACCACGTCGTGCACCAGCGCCGCAACGGCCCCCAGCGCGAACTGCCATTCGAACCGCAGCCAGATGTAGACCAGCACCGCACCAATCGCCAGAACCACGGCGATGACGGCTGTCTGCACCAGTTCGCCAGACACCTTGGGGCCCACGGATTCGACCGAAACGAACTTGATACCCGGCGCCACCGCATCCAACGCGGTGTTCAGCGCCTCGATCACATCGCCCGAAATCGCCTCGCCATCCGCCTGGGACTGGATGCGGATCATCGCAACGTGCTGGTCTTCGTCGAAGGTGGGGTCGAACACTTCGGTGATCGAAATATCGCCCAGCTCCAGCGGCGACATAGCATCGCGGTAGACACCAACGTCGATGGCTTCGGTGCTTTCGGTGCGGATCGTGGTACCGCCGCGGAAGTCGATGCCAAAGTTCAACCCCTGAAGCATGAAGGAGGCAAAGCCCACCACCATCATCAGCGCCGAGACGCCCAGCCAGATCTTCCAGCGTTTGAAGAAATCGAAAGAGGTTCCTTCGGGAACAAGTTTCAGCCGCATCTTATACCTCAATCGTTTTCGGACGACGCCGTTCAAACCACATCACGATCATCACCCGGGTCACGAAGATCGCCGTGAACACCGAGGTCATGATGCCAAGGCCCAGCGTGATCGCAAATCCGCGTACCGGTCCGGATCCCATGGCGAACAGGATCACGGCGGTGATGAAGGTGGTGACATTGGCGTCAAGAATGGCGCTCAGCGCCTTGGAGTAGCCTTCGTCGATGGCGCGCGCCGGACCCCGGCCCGCTTTCAACTCTTCGCGGATCCGTTCGAACACCAGCACGTTGGCATCCACCGCCATACCGACGGTCAGCACAATCCCGGCAATACCAGGCAGCGTCAGCGTACCCCCAATCAGGCTGAGTGCGCCAAAGATCAGCGCCACGTTCAGCATCAGCGCCAGATTTGCGAAGATCCCGAAGAGACCATAGGACAGCGTCATGAAGACCAGCACGGCGACAAAGGCAACAATGGTCGCGATCTTGCCCGCGTCGATACTGTCCTGCCCCAGTTCCGGGCCGATGGTGCGTTCTTCGAGGAACTCCAACCCGGCCGGTAGGGCACCTGCCCGCAGCAGAATGGCAAGGTTGGTGCTTTCCTCGATGGTGAAGTTACCGGTGATGATACCGGAGCCACCGGGGATATGCGCCTGAATGACCGGCGCCGAGACAACCTCGTCATCCAATACGATCGCAAAGGGCGAGCCGATGTTTTCCGCCGTGTAGTCTCCGAACTTGCGCGCACCCGATGTATTGAAGCGGAAGGTTACCGCCGGGCGGCCGTTCTGGTCAAAGGACGGCTGCGCATCCACCAGCTCCTCGCCGGTCACCACCGGCGCGGCTTCGACGGTATAGAACACGCCCTCTTCATCCAGCGACGGGATCACCTTGTTGCCGACACCAGCGCGGGCGTCGGCGTCATTGCCGCGTCCCACAACTGGGTTGAACGTTAGCTGCGCGGTGGTGCCGATGATCTCTTTTAGCTCAGAGGCACTGCCGATACCCGGCACCTGGATCAGGATCCGGTCGGCGCCCTGACGCTGAATGGTGGGCTCACGGGTGCCGACCTCATCGATCCGGCGGCGCACGATTTCCAGCGACTGGCGCACCGTGCGGTCATCCGAGGCAAGGCGCTCGGCCTCGCTCAGTTCGATGATGATCACATCACCCTCGGCAGAAACGACAATATCCGTTGCCCCGCCGCCGGTGAGGCTGGTGACCGGACTTGCCAGCCCACGCACCACTTCCAGCGCCCGGGCCATGCCCTCAGGCTGGGAGATCTTGACGCGAATCTGCCCGTCCGGTGCCGGTTGCAGTCGGAAGGTGCCTATGGTGGCCCGCTCGGGGCGCAGTGCATCGCGCACCTCGGGCCAGAGCGCATCCATGCGCGCAGCATAGACATCGGCGACCTTGACCTCGGCCAGCAGATGCGCACCGCCGCGCAGATCAAGGCCCAGGTTGACCAGCCCAGAAGGCATCCATTCGGGCCATTGCCCCGCCTGTTCGAGCCGCTCCGGAGTCTCCCCCTTCATCTCGATCGCGGCGACGGCATCATTGGCCTGTTCGACACGGGTGTAGAACGCATTTGGCAGGGCTAGCAAAAGGCCGGCCACACAGACCAGCCAGATCAGCACCCTCTTCCAGAGATCGATTTGCAGCATTGCCTTGCCTTTTCAGATATTTAAGATCAGAAGCTTACGCTGCCGGCTCGGTCTTGGACAGCACCTGAGCGATGGTCGAGCGCACAACGCGGACCTTGACGCCCTCGGCGACTTCGACTTCGACCTCGTTCTCTTCCTTGATCTTGGCAACCTTGCCGATCAGACCACCCTGGGTCACCACCTGATCGCCGCGGCGCAGGTTCTCGACCATTTTCTGGTGTTCCTTCATCTTCTTCTGCTGCGGGCGGATCAGCAGGAAGTACATGATCGCAAAGATCAGAATGAGCGGGAGAAACTGGCCAATCGTATTTGCGTCCAAGGGGATATTCCTTCTGTCTGGAGAGCCCATGCGGGGCTGCCTTATTTTGCAGGCGAACCTATGCGCTGGTCTGGGCAGTTGCAAGGCAAAGGCGGTGCGACGATGTGCAGATTCCGCCTTGCAACACCCTTATACAAACCCCGTTGTGCCCTCTTCCTCTTTGGCTGCGGCTCGGGCATAGGTTTGGCACTGATTCAACGTCGTCTCTTATACAGGAGCCACCCCATGCACGACATCCGCGCGATCCGCGAAAATCCTGCCGCTTTTGACGCCGCTCTGGCGCGGCGTGGGGATGCGGCTGTGTCCTCTGAGGTGCTGGCCCTGGACGAGGCGCGCCGGGCCAAGATCCAGGCCGCCGAAGAAGCACAGGCCGCCCAGAACAAGGCCGCCAAGGCCATCGGCGCAGCCAAAGCCAAGGGCGACGAGGAAGAGTTCGAACGCCTGCGCAGCGAAGTTGCAGGCAAGAAGGCCGAGGTTGCCGCGCTGCAGACCGAAGCCAAGGAGCTCGACGCCAAGCTGACCGACATGCTGGCCCGCCTGCCCAACAACCCGGCCGAGGATGTGCCGGATGGGGCTGACGAGGACGACAACGTCGAGGTCAACCGCTGGGGCACGCCCGCGGAATTCGATTTCACCGCCAAGGAACATTTTGAGATCACCAGCGTCGCAACAGCCATGGACTTTGAGACCGCCGCCAAGGTTTCTGGCTCGCGCTTTGTCTTCCTGAAAGGCGCAGTAGCACGCATTCACCGGGCG
Source organism: Phaeobacter sp. CAU 1743 (assembly GCF_039839315.1). Taxonomy (NCBI): domain Bacteria; kingdom Pseudomonadati; phylum Pseudomonadota; class Alphaproteobacteria; order Rhodobacterales; family Roseobacteraceae; genus Phaeobacter; species Phaeobacter sp. CAU 1743. Next base: position 33,025 of record NZ_JBDOQR010000045.1, read on the forward strand.
CTGGCACAGTTCATGATCGACACCCACGTCGATGAGAATGGCCTGACCGAGGTGAACTCCCCTGTTCTGGTGCGCGACGAAGCAATGTATGGCACCGACAAGCTGCCGAAATTCGGCGAGGACAGCTATCAGACCACCAATGGCTGGTGGCTGGTGCCGACCTCCGAGGTGCCGCTGACCTATTCCGTGGCCGAGGATGTGCTCGATGCCGACGCGCTGCCGATCCGCATGACCTCGCATACCCTGTGCTTCCGCTCCGAAGCGGGCTCCGCGGGCCGCGACACCTCGGGCATGCTGCGCCAGCACCAATTCGAAAAGGTCGAAATGGTTTCGGTCACCCACCCTGACGACTCCGACGCCGAGCAGAAACGCATGCTGCGTTGCGCCGAGGGGTTGCTGGAGAAGCTGGGCGTACCCTATCGCACCGTGATTCTGTGCACCGGCGACATGGGCTTTGGCGCGCGCCGCACCTATGACATCGAAGCCTGGCTGCCCGGCCAGAATGCCTATCGCGAGATTTCCTCGGTCTCGACCACCGGCGATTTCCAGGCCCGCCGCATGAACGCGCGTTTCCGCCCCGAAGGCGGTGGCAAGCCCGAATTCGTGCACACCCTGAATGGATCGGGCCTGGCGGTGGGCCGTTGCCTGATCGCGGTTCTGGAAAACGGCCAGCAGGCGGATGGATCGGTCAAACTGCCTGAGGCGCTGGCGCCCTACCTCGGCGGCAAGCTGACCCTGACGGCACAGGGCGTACTGGCCTGAGCCCAACTCCCCGGACCTGAAAACAAGAAAACCGGCCCCGAAAATGCGGGCCGGTTTTTCTTTGTCGTGCTACGGGCGCGTCGCAGGCGTTTGCTTCAACCCTTTGTCTTCTTGGATTTCTTCGCCTTTGCCGTTTTGTCCTTGGCTGGTTTGGCCTTTTCGGCTTTTGCCTTGCCCGGCTTTTCCTTTCCGGGTTTCTCCTTGGTGGCCTTATCGCTTGCATCCATTTTTCCGCCGCTCTTCTTGCGGGCCAGGATGGCTTCAGCCTTGGCCTTTTCCCGCTCGATCGCCTTACGCGCCTTGGCCTTCACGCGTTTGGCCTTTTCCTTGGCCTTCACGCGCGCTTCGGCCATTTCCAGCGCCAGCGCCTCGGCCTTCTTGGCGGCCTTGCGCGCCTTGATCTTGGCCTTGGCAGCTTTTTCCTCGGCCGCGAGCCGGGCCGCCTCGGCGGCGGCGAGCGCGGCGTTCAGCTGGGTTGCATCCTCAGGCGGGACCTCACGGGTCACCTTCGCCGGCCTTGCGGCAGGGCGCCCGGAGCGCACTGGCGCGGTCGGACGCGGCTGTGCAGGCACAGCCCCGGCCTGCGGTGCAACGGCGGCCTGCTTCAGGCGCGCGGCGCGCGCGGCCCCAATGCCGGGCACCTTGCTCAGATCTTTTTCGCTGATCTCTGCCAGCGCCTCGACCGACGTGATCCCCTGATCCTTCAGCGCCTTTTCCAGCGCGGGACCAACCCCTTTGAGATCCTTGAGAGCCGTCATTTCAATCTTCCTTTTCTTTTCCCGGCAGCTACACGGGCTGCCGGAATGGGCTGCCGTACCTGGCGTGCCCTTAGTATGCAATGCGCGTTTCAGGCCGGAAAGGGCACCAGGCGTTTTTGCTCTTCATCCCACAGTTTCAAGGACAAAGCGCGCAAAGCTTCACCGAATGAGATCCGCCGCAGCGCAAATTCAGGCGGCAGATTATAGTGGCACTTGCGCAGGCGATAGCTGGGGATGCGGGCGTTGAAGTGATGGATGTCGTGCAGGGTAATATTGGCCACGGCAAAATCGAAGAACCAGCCGAAGTCCAGGCAGGAGGACCCCTGCAACGCCGCCTCCTGCGGGTTCAGATCCGGGCGACGATCCCAGTAGGTGTCTTCAAAGTTATGCTGCAGATAGACCAGGAACACCCCGATCATGCCGCCAAGGAACGAGAATGCCAGCCACACCCACAGACCCGTCGGGCCTGCCACGTAATAAAGCAGGGAAATCAGCGCAATGATCACCATGTTATGCAGCAGCACCCCCAGAATGCCGAACTTGGTGGTGTTCTTGGGCCAGCGGTAGCGAATGAAATAGGTAAAGGCCGATCCCACCGGCACCAGCACCAAGGGGTTGCGGTAAAGCCGATACGTCAGCCGCTCCCAGAACCCCGCCTCCTTCCATTCGCGCAGGGTCATCGTGTGTATTTCGCCGGTTTCCCGGTGTTCCAGATTGCCGATATTGGCATGGTGCAGGTTGTGGTTCTGCTTCATCACCTCGAACGGCGCAAAGGTGAAAGGCGACAGGACGTGGCCCGCGATTTCGTTTTGCCTGCGGGTTTCGAACAGCGAATGGTGCCCGGTATCATGCTGCAGCACATAAAGCCGCACCGCCGCAAAGGCAAAGATCACCCCTGCAGGAATCAGGATATACCACCGCTCGACATAGGCGATGGCCAAGTAGAGGGATAGAAAGTAGACCGCGAAGGTGCCGAAATAACTCATTGCCGCCAGGCGGTTATCTTTCTTTGTATATTCACGCGTGTAAGTTCTCAGGTCCATGAGACTTCCCTTAAATACGCTCTGTGACGCCGGCGTAAAATCTCCGGGCGCTTGACGTTTAAAAACTCCATTGGCTGGGAAGATCAGAAAATCGGCTGACGCCCTGCCAATGCCATTTAATGTTAATGGCTTGGCAACGGATTTCAACGTGTGAAAAGGACCGGCCCGCAGATGCGAACCGGTCCAGCAAAAATTTTGGTCTTTGGCCTAGGGTGCGCAAGCCCGTGGGGGGCAGCGCCTGGGATCAGTCCCGGCGCCCTTCCAGGTGTTTGCGCAGCTTCGAGGGCGCGGCTTTCTTGCGGCCCTTGTAGGGGTTCTTGTCGGCCTGCCCGCGCATATAAAGCCGGATCGGCGTGCCGGGCATGTCGAAATCCTCGCGCAGTCCATTCACCAGATAACGGGTATAGCTGGCCGGGATTTTGTCCGGATGGGAACACATCACCACGAACCCCGGCGGGCGCGTCTTGGCTTGGGTCATATAGCGCAGCTTGATCCGCTTGCCCTGCGGCGCAGGCGGCGGGTGCTGCTCCAGCATGCCAGTCAGCCAACGGTTCAGCGCCGCGGTGGGCACTCGGCGGTTCCAGACGTCATAGGCGCGCATAATGGCAGCGTGCAGCCGGTCCAGCCCCTTGCCGGTCTTGGCCGACACCGTGACGAGCGGCGCACCGCGCAGCTGCGGCAGCAACCGGGCAAAGGCCTCTTTCAGGTTTTTCAGCTTTTCCTGCTTGTTGTCCTCAATGTCCCATTTGTTGACCGCGACGACAACCGCACGCCCTTCCCGCTCGGCCAGATCGGCGATCCGCAGGTCCTGCTGTTCAAAGGGAATGTCCGCATCGAGAAGCACCACCACGACCTCGGCGAATTTCACCGCGCGCAGCCCGTCCGATACGGACAGTTTTTCCAGCTTTTCCTGAACCTTGGCTTTTTTGCGCATACCGGCGGTGTCAAAGACCCGCATCGGCGTGCCTGCCCAGTCGATCTTCAGTGAGATCGCATCGCGGGTAATCCCCGCCTCGGGGCCGGTCAGCAGGCGATCCTCACCAAGGATCTTGTTGATCAGGGTCGATTTGCCCGCGTTGGGACGGCCGACGACAGCCACCTGCAGCGGCTTGTCCATCGTTGGCTGAGGGACCTCGTACTCGGCATCCTCGTCGTCCAGATCTTCGTCCACAGACACGTCCGTCAGCGGAGCATTGTCCTGCGCGGTCTTTTCAAAACGTTCCGAAATCGGCAGCAGTTGCGAATAGAGATCATTCAGACCCTCGCCATGCTCGCCGGACAGTCGGATCGGCTCACCGAGGCCTAGGCCATAGGCTTCCAAAACCCCCGCATCGGCCGCAGAGCCTTCGGATTTGTTTGCCGCCAGAATGACATGCGCGGATTTCTTGCGCAGGATATCGGCAAACATCTCGTCCACCGGGGTCACACCCGTGCGCGCATCAATCATGAACAAGCAGACATCCGCCATATCCACCGCCCGTTCGGTCAGGCGGCGCATGCGCCCTTCGAGCGAGTTGTCGGTGGCATCCTCAAGGCCGGCGGTGTCGATGACGGTAAACCGCAGATCGCCAAGGCGGGCCTCACCTTCGCGCAGGTCACGGGTGACCCCCGGCTGGTCATCGACCAAGGCCAGTTTCTTGCCGACAAGGCGGTTGAACAGGGTGGACTTGCCCACATTCGGACGGCCCACGATAGCGAGGGTAAAAGACATCGGACCCAACTTTTTGCGATTCAGACGCGCCCCATAGCGCATCTGCTGTCTTACGGCCAGAGCCGATCGACGCTTTAACGGAAGGCGAGAAGCTCCCCTTTCGAGGAAACCACATAAAGGGTCTTGCCCGCAACAACCGGCGCGGTCGTCGCGCCGCCGGGGGCCTCGATGCTGCGCGCCAGGCTGCCGTCACGGGGATCGAACATGCGAATCTGACCATCGTTGGAGGTGATGATCACCTGACCACCTGCCAGCACCGGACCATAATGGGCCACCACTGCGCCGCGTTTAGAAGGCTTGTCCTTCAGATAGCCCGGCAGATCCACAGCCCAGATCACCTCTCCGCTGGAGGCATCCAGACGCAGGAGCTGGTTGCTGTCGCTGATCTGGAACAGGCTGCCTCCCGCAGGCCAAACCGGCCCGATGGCCCCTTCCTGTGCCGTCCAGATGCGATCGCCATTGTTGGTGTCGATCGCCACGGTGCGGCCCGAATGGTTCCCCACGAAGGCACGGTTTCCGACCACCACTGGCGCACCGGTGACATCGCTGATCCGCGCCAGCGTGGTGCCGACGCGCTGCCCCGCCACCGAGGCGTTCCAGCGGCGCACACCGCCACGGCGGAAACTTGCGACCAGATCGCCGGAGCCAAAGGCAAAGATGACGTAATCCCCGGCAATCACTGGCGACGGGGCGCCCAGCACGTTCGAGGGGCTCGGAACGCCTTCGACCTGCCATGCGATGCGGCCGTCCGAGGTGTTGACGGCCCAGCCGGTATCATCCCCGGCCACCAGATAGACCAGCCCGTCACGCACCATCGGTTCGCCCGATCCGGTGGCTTCCAGTTTTTGACGCCAGATCTGTTTGCCGGTGCTGGCCTCCAGCGCGGTCAGAACGCCAAAACCGGAGGAGATGTAAAGAACACCCTTGTCATAGGCCATGCCGCCGCCGGTGGCCTGGCCTTCGCCTTCGCGGGCGGGAATCAGATCGCTTTGCCATAGAAGCTGACCGGAGGGAGAGACCGCGCTGACGCGGGCCGCGCTGTCCAGCGTGTAGATACGCCCATCAGCCACAACGGGGCGGGCCGTGATGCGCTGGCGGCGGCTGTCGCCCTCGCCGATGGAAACGGCCCACTGCAATTGCGGCGCCGTCGACAGCGCCGGATGCGCGGTGCGCTGCGCCGGAAGCCCGTGCGTCTGCGCCCAGGAAGCGTTGACGGTCTGGCTGGGCAGGGAAATTGGCCGCGACTGGTTGACCACCTCGATATTGGCATCGGGACGGATGTCTTCGCGCTGCCCTTGCAGGATCACCTCGGGTTCGGCGCAGGCGGCCAGAACCAGAGCCATCGCGCTGCCGCAAAAAAGCGCCCGCGCGCGAGAAATGGATTTAGCTGCCGTCATTGCCCTGCCCCGCAATTCGTTTCCCTCTCCGCGCACATTCCGCGCGGCGCCTTTTAACCTTCCGGCGCGTCTGCCGCGTCCGGTTTTCCACCAAGTGCTACAATCACTTGAGTTGCACGGTCTTGCAAGTCCCGGCTGACAGTCGCATCCGCCGTAATCGCCTGCAGACGCGCGATTGCGGCCTCGGTCTCACCGGCTTCGATGTCCAGCAGTGCAAGTTGCTCGGACGCCAGCAGCGACAAAGGTGCACCGGGCTGTGCCAAGGCCTCGTATTGCAGGCGGCGCTCTTCAAGGCTCAGCGTCTCTGCCTGCAGGGCCAGCGCCTTGAAGCTGGCGATGTGACGGTAAACCAGCGGCAGTTCGCCATCGGTGGCGACTTCACTGAGGACCGCAACGGCGGTCTCGGCATCCTCGGCTTCGGCCAGGGCGCCTGCGCGCATCATCTTGGCCACGGCAGCGCCGGTTTCCTCCCCTGCAGCCACCGGGGCCAGGGCTTCGGCGCGGTCTGCGGGTTCATCAGCTGCCAGCGCGGCAATCATGCCATCGCCAAGCGCCTGCGCTGCGGCGAGTTCCTGCGCCTTGGAATATTCGCGATAGGCGGCACCGCCCACGATGACCACCACGGCCAGGCCACCGATCCAGCCATAGCGTTTCAGCATCAGGAACAGGCGGTCCCGGCGCACCTCTTCGGTCACCTCTTCGATAAAGCTGTCGGTGTCGCTCATGAAAATGTCCCCGATATGCCCGGTCTGTGCCGGAAAATTGTCTCACGTGACGCCTCTCTTAACGCGCCTTCGGGTACAAGCCAAGAGCCGCAATATCCGGCAATCCGGGCGCAAGCCTGAAACAATGGGTAAAAATATGAAATGAACTGCTTTGTTTAGGGTCTGTGGACATTCATCGTGAGGCGATGATGGCAGCCGCGAGATGCCAATTGGCGGCGTAGCTGGACGTTGTCTTTTCGTAGCGGGTCGCTATGGCTCTGAATTCCTTGATCTTTGCGAAG